>JAICEP010000892.1 GCA_025924095.1 Sorangium sp. | reverse complement strand
GCGCTGCCGCCCGGCGGGTGGCGCGCGAGCGTCGTGCCGATCCGGGCGCGCCTGCCGGACGGGGTGTTCCGGCCCGTCGACGAGGGCGGGCTCGACCTGTCGCAGGAGCCCGCCCTGGCGATGGGCGACCCGGTGGTGCGCCGGCGCGACGGCGCGTTCTCGTACCAGCTCGCGGTGGTGGTCGACGACGGCGCGGCGGGCGTCACGCGCGTCGTCCGGGGGCGCGACATCGCGCCGAGCACCGCGACGCAGGCGGCGCTGCAGGCGCTGCTCGGGCTGCCGGCGCCTGTCTACCGCCACCACCTGCTCCTCCTGGAGGAGCGCGGCGGCAAGCTGGCCAAGACGCACGGCGCGGCGCGCGGCGCGGCGCTCGTACGGAGCGCGCCCGCGCTCTGCGGCGCGCTCGCCTGCTGCGTCGGCCTGCGGGATCGCCCCGAGCCGTGCACGCCGGCGGAGCTGCTCCGGGAGTTCAGCTGGTCGCGTGTCGCGACCGAGGACCGCGTCGTGAGCGCCGGCGACGGGGCGCTCCGGGTGACGACGCCGGGCGCCTGAGGGGCGCGCCGCTCAGGCGGTCCGCGGCGACGAGCCAGCGAGGCTCAGCCACGGAAGCAGCGTGGCGATCGCGTTCGGGCGCGGCAGATCGTCGTCGTCGTCGTCGTCGCGGCGATCGTCGTCACGCTCGCGGCGGGAGTGACCTCCGAGCAGCGTCCAGGCGCGCCACGCCTGCTCGGCGAGGTCGCGCGTTCGTCTTGGTGAGGCGTCGTTTCCTAGGGGTGTCATGTCGGGCCGCCGCATACCACGGCTCCGTGTCGGCGCGCCAGCATTCCGCGCCGGCGCAGCGCGACCGGCGCGACGCTCGCTGCCTCGATGGCGCCGATCGCGAGGCGAAGCGCTCGTCGCGCGCGGAACAGCGAGGGTGAACCTCGAGCCCGCCGGATGGAACCGCCGTCTGGCAGCGCTCGCAGGGATGCGCCATGAACGTCCCCCGGACCCGTTCATGGCCGTCGACCTCACCGCCCTGAAGCCCGCGTCGCCGTTCGCCGCCTTCGAGTCACGGGATTTTCGCGTGTACGCGGCGGCGCGTCTGCTCGCCACCCTGGCGTACCAGATGCAGTCGGTCGCCGTGGGGTTTCAAATTTACGACCTCACGCGCGATCCTCTCGCGCTCGGCTATGTGGGGCTCGCCCAGTTCCTCCCCATCGCGGGGCTGTCGCTCGCCTCCGGGCACGCGGCGGATCGCTTCGATCGGCGGGGGATCCTCGTCCTTTGCTACCTCACCTCGTCCCTCGCGGCGCTCGCGCTCTTCTTCCTCGCGCGCTCGCCGAGCCCGAACGTGCCGGCCATCTATGCCGTCCTCGTGCTGCTCGGCACGGTGCGCGCCTTCCAGGGGCCGGCGGGCGCGTCGCTCCTGCCCTCTCTCGTGCCCGCGGCGCACTTCCAGAACGCGGCGACGTGGCAGTCGACGCTCTGGCAGGTCGGGGCCATCGGCGGACCGAGCCTGGGCGGGGTGATCTACGCCCTCTGGAAGGC
>JAICEP010000891.1 GCA_025924095.1 Sorangium sp. | reverse complement strand
TGGCCGAAGATGTGCCGGCGAAGCCGCTCCAGCTCGATGCTGGCGAGCTCGTAGAGCTTGCGGTACTCGTCCCGCTCGTGGGCAGCGCGCGCGAGCTTGTCCTTGAGCTCACGAATCTGCTCCTCGATCGGCTTGCTCACGACGCGGTGAGTACTCGTGAATTCCTGCCTTTTGAAGGGGTTTGTTGAGGAAAATTACCGCCTTTCACGGGAATGCATCCGCGGGTGCTACCCGCGAGAAGGCAGGGCTGTCAGGTAGGATCAGGAGGCTGGGGGCGGTGCAGTCTCGGCGAGCCGGACCGCTCGCCGCAACTTCGAAGGCGAAAGCGCGATGCCTTCAAGGATCTTCGCGAGCTCGGCGGCGTCGATGACGACGCTTGTGGCTCCCGGAGTGACGGCACGCGGGGCTCGAAATGCCCCGCGCTCAAGCCTTTTGTAAAGTAGACAGTACCCGCTGCGATCCCACCAAAGGGCCTTGCAGCGGTCGGCTGCCCGGTTGAAAAAGAGAAACAGCGCTCCGGAGAGCGGGTCCTGTCGTAGCACCTCGCGCACGACGGCAGCGAGACCATCGAACGAGCGTCGCAAGTCGAGCGGCTCGGTGGCAACGTAGATCGAGACGCGGCCAGGGATCATCGCGCCCCCCCGAGCGCACGAACAACGCGCGCTAGCGTCACCTCATCGAACGACGGCGGGACGCGGACGACCGCGCCGTCCGGCAAGACGATCTCCAGCGGTGCACCCGAGCAGGGCGCCGTCGCCTCCGGGGAGGCTACCACCACCGGGAGGAATGAAGGCAGCTTCGCCGCGTCCGAGCGGTGTCGGTACTCGCTCCGCTTCATCCCCAGTCGGCGGCTCCAGGAGTAGAGCGTACCTGGGTTGACCCCCTCCTGCTCCGCGAAAACGCGGGCTGAGTGCCCGCTCTTATGCCAGCGCGCCACTCGGTCGCGCCAGGTGCGTGTGCTCTCGTTCATCGACACCTCCGGCTCGGGGTTTTACGCAGCGCCGGCGCTCCACGACAGCATGCGGGTCGCCGAACGGATACGGCCGAGGTGAGCGTGTTCGTCGCGCGGCACGGGGAGGGCCTACCGTCTCCGAGAACCCTCGGGCCTACGGTCCGAGTGGGGACAGGGGGGCTCGGGGGTACGGCCCGCGGAAACAGGGGGGCTCGGACCTGCGGCGAAAGCGGGGCGACGGGGCGCTACTTGTCCTTGGGCACGTACATGCGCTCGGGGCGAACGCGGAGGCCGGTCACGGGCCAGAAGACCTTCTTGTCGGCGAAGACCTTGCCATTCTGACGGTACGTCAGCTCGATCTCCTTCTTGAAGAAGTCCATGTCCGAGAAGATCGCGCTGAACCGCTTGTCCGAGATCGCCTTCTGGATGTCGGCAAGGAGATCGGCGCCGGCCGGCCCGCCGCCGATGCCGACGATGTCCGCGATCGCCATCTGGTGGGCGTAGGGGCGCTTGCCGGCCAGCGTTGCGAGGTGGCCATGGGCGGGGATGAAGACCTCGCCGTCCACCTCGCGGATCTTGTCGAGCAGGTGCTGTCCCGC
>JAICEP010000890.1 GCA_025924095.1 Sorangium sp. | reverse complement strand
GTTGTTGTACGAGTGGCGCTGATCGCCGCGGAACACCGCGACGTCGCCCGAGCCGAGCGTGAACCGCTCGCCGCTCACCACGAGCTGGAGCTCCCCCGACTCGCACGTCAGGTACTCGCGGGTGCCCGGGGTGTGCGGGACGCCCGTCATCCTCCCGCCCGGGGGGATCTCGATGCGATCCATCTCCATGCCCGGGATCGGGTCCGGCAGGAGCTTGCGGACGAGCGCCTGACCGGGAGAGCGCGTGGGCAGCGTGTCGCGCGCATAGAGCTGGCATATCGCGCGAGGGGCCGAGAGCATTTCCTCGATCGAGACCTGGAGCGCGGCGGCGGCGCGGTGCAGGACGCCGAGCGTCGGGTTCGCCGCGCCGGACTCGAGGTGCGCCCAGGTCGCCCGCGGCACGCCGGCGAGCTTGGCGAGCTGCTGCTGCGTCAGCCCACGGGCCTCCCGCAGCTGCTTGATGTTCTTCGCGAGCCTCCCCGCGAGCTCGGCGTCCTGGTCCATGCCCGGAGATTAGCACGTATCCAGGATATTGGAGCCAACTCCAACAGGTGAGCCTGCGCGGGTTAGCCTGTGGGTCGAGGAGGAATTCACGATGAACAACGAATCGACCGGAAGCGACGCGCTCATCCAGGCCGGGGCAAACCACGAGCCGCCTTCCCCGCGCGCCGCGGGGGACGGGCCGTTCGCGCCGCGCGCCGCGCTCGTGACGGGGGCGAGCCGCGGGCTCGGCGCCGCGCTCGCGCGGGAGCTCGCCCGGAGGGGCGCGAAGGTGGTGCTCGTCGCGCGCGAGCGCGCGCCGCTCGAGGCCGTGGCGGCCGAGATCACCGCGCAGGGCGGGGTGGCGCACGCGCTCGCGGCGGACATCGGCGACAAGGGGCAGACCCACGCGATCGCGGGCGCGGCGGCGGCGCTGGTCGGGCCCATCGATCTGCTCATTCACAACGCGAGCACGCTCGGCCGGACGCCGCTGCCGATCCTGCTCGACACCGAGTGCGAGGATCTCGGCCGCGTGCTCGAGGTCAACGTGGTCGGCCCGTTCCGCCTTACCAAGGTGGTCGCGGGCGCGATGGCGCTGCGGCGGCGCGGGGTCGTGGTCCACATCAGCTCGGACGCGGCCGTGAACGCCTATCCGCGGTGGGGCGCTTACGGCGCCTCCAAGGCGGCGCTCGATCACCTGAGCCGCACCTGGGCCGCCGAGCTCGAGGGCATGGGCGTCGCGTTCTACGCGGTGGATCCCGGCGAGATGAACACGCGGATGCACGCCGAGGCCATCCCCGGAGCCGATCCGAGCACGCTGGCCGATCCGGCGGACGTGGCGAGGCGCATCGTCGCGCTCGTCGCCCGCGCCGGTGAAGCGCCGAGCGGCGCGCGCTTCGAGGCCGCGCGCCTCCCGGAGGCGCCATGAGCCCCGCCGTCTGGCCTCGCGACAACCCCCTTTCGGAGCGGCTCCTCCACGTGGACCCGCGCCTCGGGCGCCTGCGCGACGCGCGCATCGCGGATCTGCCCGCGCTCCTCGAGCCGGGCGATCTCCTTGTCGTCAACGACGGCGCCACGCTGCCGGCCTCGCTCCACGGCGCGACCG
>JAICEP010000889.1 GCA_025924095.1 Sorangium sp. | reverse complement strand
TCGACGTACTTCTTCGCCGCCTTGATGTTCTGGACCGACTTGCGCTCGACGAGCCGGCTCATGATGAACGGCTTGAAGAGCTCGAGCGCCATCAGCTTGGGCAGGCCGCACTGGTGCAGCTTCAGCGTCGGCCCCGACACGATCACCGACCGGCCGGAGTAGTCGACGCGCTTCCCGAGCAGGTTCTGGCGGAAGCGGCCCTGCTTGCCCTTGAGCATGTCGGAGAGCGACTTCAGCGGCCGGTTGCCCGGGCCGGTGACCGCGCGGCCGCGGCGCCCGTTGTCGAAGAGGGCGTCGACGGCCTCCTGCAGCATCCGCTTCTCGTTGTTGACGATGATCTCGGGCGCACCGAGGTCGAGGAGCCGCTTGAGCCGGTTGTTCCGGTTGATGACGCGGCGGTAGAGGTCGTTGAGGTCGCTCGTGGCGAAGCGGCCGCCGTCGAGCTGCACCATGGGGCGGAGCTCCGGCGGGATCACGGGGATCGCCTCGAGGATCATCCACTCGGGGCGGTTCTCGGAGGTGATGAACGCGTTCACGACCTTCAGCCGCTTGATCGCGCGCTGCTGCTTCTGGCCCTTCGAGGTGCGGATGATCTCCCGCAGCGACTTCGCCTCCGCGTCGAGGTCGAGGTCCTTGAGCAGCTCGCGGATCGCCTCCGCGCCCATGCCGCCCTTGAAGTAGACGCCGAAGCCGTACGGCGAGCCGAAGCGGTCCTTCAGCTCCCGGAACAGCATCTCGTCGTTGACGATCAGCTTCGGCTCGAGCTCCCGGAAGAGCTGCCACGTCTGCTCGAGGCGGGCGACCGAGTCGACCGCCGCCTCGCGCGCGTCGCCGCGCCGGGACTCGATGTCCTGGTACATCTCGCGGACCTTGAGCGCCCACTGCGAGAGGGCGTCGAAGTCCTCCTTCTTCGCTCCCTCGCGCAGGCAGAGGTCGTAGGCGAGCTCCTTGACCGCCGCGGGGTCGCTCCCCGCCTCGGCCTGGTCGAGGACGTCCCTGAGCAGCCCGTTGCCGAGCTCGCGGGCCTTCTCGAGGTTCTTCGCGTCGACGCCGGAGACGAGCTCCGCGTCGTCGCCCTCGAGCGCCTCGCCGGCAAGAAGCGCGTCGCGCACCTTGTTCATGTGCTTCGTGATCGCGCCCTTCTTGGAGCCGGTCGCCTTGTCGGCCTGCTTGCCCAGCGGCGCGAGCGCCTCGAGGATCTGGACCGCAGCGTTGCCGACCGCCTCGGTGTCCCGCGGGGCGAGCCGCCGGTCGTCCCGAACCGCCGTCGAGCGGACGAGCTCCCGGATCTTCTTCGAGTCCTCGGTCGTGACCGTCTTCGCCACCTCGGCGAAGATGCCGCTGGCCAGGGAGCGCGCCTCCTCGACGGTGGGCAGGCCCTGCTCCTCGGCCCAGGCCGTCAGGCCGCGAACCCAGAACTCGTCGTCCTCGTCGAAGTTGCGCTCCTTGCCCTTCGTGAAGTAGTCGCGCCGGCGCGAGAGCCGGTCCTCGAGCGCCGCGAGCGCCTCGTCTCGGTCGACGTTGATGCGCTCGTACTCGCCGCGCACCTTGTCCTCCAGGTCGTTCAGGTCCTCGGCGCGCTTCTCGACCTC
>JAICEP010000888.1 GCA_025924095.1 Sorangium sp. | reverse complement strand
TCAGCGCGGCCTCCGCGCGAGCTCGCCCATGAGGCCGAAGAGCTCGACCGGGCCGGGCGGGGTGAGCTCTCCTCCGCTGAACTCGCGGTAGAGCGTGTGCACGTTCACCGCGATGCGCTCCGCGTCGCTCCAGCTCGCGTAGTCGGCGAGCGCGATGTCGCGGGCGGCGTCGGCCGGGGGCATGCCGGCGTCGTAGCGGCGCCGCGCCTCATCGCGGATGTACACGAGGTAATCGCGGACCGCGCGCACGCCGGCGCGATCCGTGATCGGCCCGTGCCCCGGCACGATGACGTCGACGTCCAGCGCCAGGAGGGTGTCGCACGCCTTGATCCAGTTGCCGACGGGCCCTGCCCACATGATCGGCGTCACGTCGATGAAGAGGATGTCTCCCGTGTAGACCGCGCGGTCCGCGGGCACGTGCACGAGCAGATCGCCCTTCGTGTGGGAGGGGCCCACCTCGATGAGGCGGACCTCCTTGCCCCCGACCGCGACGGTCAGCTCCCCCTCGAAGACCCGGGTCGGCGCCGTGGGGGCGATCCCGTCGAAATCGAAGGCGCCGAAGCAATGGACGAGGTACTCGCCCAGCGCGCCGGCGGCGCCGCTGCGCGCCTGTCGCATCAGCATGGCGAGCATCGGCGCGGGGACCTCATCCATCTCGGCGGCGCCGGCGCGCGTGGCGATGATCGTCGCGCCGTCGACGAGCGCGTTGCCGTAGCAATGGTCGCCGTTCGCGTGGGTGTTCACGACGGTGCCTATCCGCGCCGCGGCGGGGGTCGCCGCGCGCATGGCGTCGAGCATCTCGCGCGTGCGCTTCAGGTCGAAGAGCGTGTCGACGAGCAGGGCCTCGCCGTCCGAGGTGACGAGCCCCGCGTTGCTGAGCCCCCAGGTGCCGGCCGGCTGGAGATACGCAAAGCAGCCGTTGCCGACGTCCTGCAGCCCTTGCTCATACCGCCATCGACCCATGTTCATCTCCTTGTGCACGAGCGTTTCCCGGCGCGACGCTACCAGGCGTAGGCCTCCGGCGCCTCGCCGCCGGGGCCGGGGAACACCTCGTCGAGGCGCTTCAGGTGCTGCGGCGTCAGCCGGATCTCGAGGGCGCGCAGGCTCCCGTCGAGCTGCTCGGCGGTGCGCGGGCCGATGATGGGCGAGGTCACGACCGGGTTCTGGAGCAGCCAGGCCAGGGCCACGTCGGCGGGCTTCTCGCCGAGCTCGGCGCAGAACGCCTCGTAGGCCTCCAGCTTGGCGCGGCTCTTCTCGATGCGCGCCTGCGCGTCGGCCGAGGCGCGCCGGCCCTCGCGCGCCTTCTGGAGCGCGCCGCCGAGCAGCCCCCCGGCGAGCGGGCTCCAGGGCAGGACGCCGAGGCCGAACGCGCGGCAGGCGGGCAGGACCTCCAGCTCGACGGTGCGCGCGCTCAGGTTGTACACGCACTGCTCCGAGACGAGGCCGAGGAAGTGCCGCTGCGCGGCGAGGCCGTTCGCCTGCGCGATGTGCCAGCCGGCGAAGTTGCTGCTGCCGACATAGAGGACCTTGCCCTCGCGGACGAGCTGCTCCATCGCCTGCCAGATCTCGTCCCAGGGCGTCTCGCGATCGATGTGGTGCATCTGGTAGAGATCGATATGGTCCGTCTGCAGGCGGCGCAGGC
>JAICEP010000887.1 GCA_025924095.1 Sorangium sp. | reverse complement strand
GCTCCGCCGGCCCCGCGAAGAATAGTCCGCGCAAAGCCATTCGAGCCCCGCTCGTCTCCGGTCCTCGCTCCTACTCGGCCGCCCCGCTCAGCCACGCCCGCGCGAGTTCGATCGTGCGGGCATCGTCCGCGACCCGCTCGAGGCAGGCGTCGTCCGCCACACGCTCGAGGCGGGCATCGTCCGCGGCGCGATCGAGCAAGCGCGCCTCGCTCTCGACGCGACGGAGCTCGTCCACGACGGCGGGCGCCGGATCGCAGGCGATGCCGCGCGCCGCCCGCGCGAGCGCCGCGCCGGGGTCGTTGCCCCGCAGCGCCTGCCGCGCCGCCGCGAGGTGCGCCGTGGCCGCGCGCGCAGGCTCGCCGCCGCGCTCGAAGTGCTCGGCCAGCGCCATGGGGTCGGCCTCGCCGCGCTCCGCGAGGAAGCCGCCCGCGAGCGCGTGGCCGAGCCGCCGGTCGCCCTCGGTCAACATGCCGTAGGCGGCCTCCCGGAGGAGCGCGTGGCGGAAGCGGTACGCGGCGTCGCCGTCCACGCCCCGCACGCCGAGCCGCACGATCGCCTCGCGCCCCACGAGCTCGTCGAGCTCGCGCGCGACCTCCGCGCGGCCCACGAGCGCGGCGACCCCCGCCTCGGAGAACGCCTCGCCGAAGACGCTCGCGGCGCGGAGCACCCGCCGCGCCTCCGGATCGAGCGCGTCGAGCCCGGCCTGCACCATCGCGAGCACCGTCTCCGGCGGCGACGAGGTCCTGCCGCGGGCAGCGGCGCGGATCTGCTCCTCCAGATAGAACGCGTTGCCGTCGGCGCGCTCCACGAGCGTCCTCACGAGGTCCGCGCTCGCCCGGGCGCCGAGCGCCTCCCGCACGAGCTGCTCGCCGCCCGCCGGCGGCAGCGGCGGGAGGCAGATCTCGCGCAGCAGATGCGGCTCCCAGAGCCCCGGAAAGCGCTCGCGCACGCCGGGCCGGGCCAGCGCGAGCACCGCGAACGGCCTGCCCCTCAGGCGGCGCAGCGCCGCCTCGACAAGCGCCACGGTCGGCAGATCGCCCCAGTGCAGGTCGTCGAGCACGAGGAGCACCGGCTGCGCGGCGCACTCGGCATCGAGGAAGCCCTCCCAGGCGAGGCGGAGCGCTTCGCTCACAAGGGGCGGGCGCCGCCGCGCCGCCCCGAGCTGCGCGTCGCCGTCGTCCGGGGACGACGCGCCCGCGAGCTCGGCGAGGAAGGGCGAGATGCGCGCGCCGGCGGCGGCGCCGCAGCGACGCTCGACGCGCGCGCGGATCTCGCGGCGCATCGACGCGATCGACGCGACGTCGAGCAGGCCGAGCCCGCGGCGGAGCGCGCGCGGGAGCAGACCGAAGGCGGAGCCCGCGCTCATCGGGTCGGCCTGGCCGATCCACACCTCCAGGGGCTCGCAGCGCGCCCTGAGCGCGCGGACGAGCTCGTAGCCGAGCCGCGACTTGCCCGCCCCGACCGCGCCGGTCACGAGCACCGCGCCCGGGGCCCTCCCGCGGAGGCAGGCGTCGAGCTCGGCCACGATCAACCCGAGCTCGCGCTCGCGCCCGACGTACGGGGTCGGCCGGCCGAGGAGCGCGGGCGGCGCCTCGGGCTCCTCGCGGGGGCCGTGCAGCCAGCACCCCGACGCGTCCCGGGTCGCATCGAACCGCG
>JAICEP010000886.1 GCA_025924095.1 Sorangium sp. | reverse complement strand
GACAACCCATCAGAACTTGCCCGAGACCGTGAGGCCCGCGGTGCCGTCGGGGCCCGAAGGTGCGACGCGAAGGCCGGCCCTGCGGAGGTCCTGCTGGTAGGACTGCGCCGGATGATCGTGAGCCATGAGGGCAAACGACCACGCCGAGTTGAGGAGACCGCTCGTCACGCTCAGCACCCGCTTTCCCACCGGCAGAGCGCCGTCCCATGCGGGCACGGTGGCGACGACCCCGCCGAGCGCGGCCGGGAGGTAGATGGCCCAGTTCGGGATCGCGGGCGCGGTGCCCAGCAGATCCCGCTCGATGCTCGCGATCTGCGCGCCTGACAGCCGCGCGCGCCACGCGGGCGTTGCCACGAGCGCATGGTCGGCGCGGAGCCGGGAGACCGGCGTGTAGTCGGACAGCGCCAAGTTCAGACCGGCGAGGAGGCCGGACACGTAAAATCCAGCCGAGAGCGCGACGGGCGTCATCCTCGCGAGCCCGTCGTCTTCAAGGAGCGCGAACCCGAGCCAGAGGCTCCCTTGCGAGAGCAGCCCGGCGGTCCCCACGGTGTGTCGCCGGTAGGTCTCCGGCACGGCGAGCCCGGCGAGGCCTCCGGCGAGGATCGTCGCGGAGCTGGCGGCGAAGGCGATGAGCGGCGGTGTATCGGCGGGCTGCGGCGCATCGGCGACCCATGCCAGGCTCGGCGCGAGGCCCGCCGCGCCGACGCCGCCGAAGAGGATGGGCAGCGCTATCGAGGCGGAATGCATCCTGATCGCGTCGGTGAAGCGCGGCGCCAGGAGCGCGGCGCGCTCGCGCCGCTGGGCGATGTCTTCCCGCGTCTCGCTCTCCTCCCACCCAGGAGCGACCGGCTCCTGCGCCGCGGCGCTCGCTGGCAGCGAGAGGCTCGCCACCGCCGCTCCCACGAGGACCGCCCGCCGCACGTGGCGCACAGACCATGACGACCAGACCATACGAAACCTTTCTCTTGAAGGTCCTCGTGCCGATTGCACTCGACACGTTCGACGAACCGAGCACACGAGTCATCTCCGGAGCGCCCTTGAGAGCACGTTCACGCCGGCGCGCCTGCTGGCCATCGGCTCTCGCTGAGGAGCGCTCGTCACCCGTCGCCATGTGTCCGCGGGCGCCGTTCGATCACGGATTCGTCGTCGCGCCGAGGAGCGCGCGCACACCCGAGGCGTGCGGGCTCGTCGGGCGCGCGGCGAGGAAGCGCTCGCCCAGATCGGCCGCGCGGGCCCGATCCCCGAGGCGGAGCAGCGCCTCGATGCGGAGCACGGTGGCCTCCTCGCCCATCGCGCTCCGCGGGAACCTCCTGTCGTAGGCGTCGAGCTCCGAGAGGCACCCCGCCGCGTCGCCGGCGCCGAGGGTGTCACGCGCATGATCGATCATGGCGACCTGCTCGCCGAGCGCGTCGGTCGGCGCGACGGGCGCGGAACGCGCGCGCGGCGTGGTGCTCTTCGAGCGCGGCGGGCTCGCGACGGGGGACGCTGGGCTCGGCAGGGCGCTCGCCTGGAGCGGGATCGGCGCGCGCGTCACAGGCCCGGAGGGGGTCGATGCGGGCGCGACGGGCGGTGCGCTCGCAGCCGATGGCTCGCCGGGAATGGGCGATGCGCTCGCCGCCGGCGGCTCGCTCGACGGGACCGCCGAGGAGGGAGGCGCAGCAGGGCGGAGGAGCGCGACGCCCGCGCCGATCATGCCGGCGCCG
>JAICEP010000885.1 GCA_025924095.1 Sorangium sp. | reverse complement strand
CGCCGCAAGGGCGTGGACCTGCTGGTGCGCGCCTTCGCCGAGCTCGCGCGCGAGGACGCAACCGCCCGCCTCGTGCTGAGGGGGCGCGGGGAGCTCGAGCCCGAGCTTCGCTCGGCGCTCGCGGGCGCGGGCGCGGGCGAGCGCGTCGAGCGAGCGCACCTCGCGCGGATCGCCGCCCTCCGATCGCTCGGGCGCATCGACGAGGCGCTCGCCGCGGCCGAGGCGCTCCTGAAGACGGCGCCGTCCTCGTCCGGCGCGTGGGTCGAGCTCGCGAAGTGCCTCTCCCAGGCCGGCCGCGGCGAGGAGGTGCCCGCCGCGATCGAGCGCGCGCTCGAGAGCGACCCCGGCGATCTCGCCGCGCTCTCGCTCCGGTTCTGGCCGAGCGACCCCGCGGACATCCAGAAGGTCAACGCGGCGATCCCCGCGCTCGCCACCTTCGTCGCCGCGCACCCCGACAGCGCCGGCGCGCGCCGCTCGCTCGCCCGCGCCGAGCTTGTCGCGGGCCGGATCGACGACGCGCTCGCCGGCTTCGCCGCGGCCGTCGCGCTCGCGCCCGGGGACGACGACCTCAGGGCCGAGCACTGGAGCGAGCTCGGAAAGCAGCAGCGGTACCAGGAGATCATCGCCGACGCCGGGAAGCTCTCGGATCTCTCGAAGCGCGACTGGAAGCTGCGCTGGAACGAGGCCGAGGCCTACGCCGCCCTCGGCAAGAACATCGAGGCGCGGGCGGCGTTCTCGGCCATCAACTTCGACGAGTCGCTGCACGTCGACGTGCGCCGCAGGGCCAAGCGCGCCGTCAAGACGATGGACGAGACGCCGCCGGTCGTGACGTGACGTGAGGGCCCCGGTCGTGACGTGACGCCGGGGCGCCGGCGGCGCGCGCTCAGAGCGAGCCGGAGACGCCGAGGCCGAGGGTGTCGCCGGTGACGATCGGCTTCACGGAGAGGGCGACGTCGTTGCGGACGAGCTTCTTCTGCGGCGCGGCGAGGCCGCCGATGAACATGGCAGCGCCGGCGACCTGAGCCAGCCCGTCGACCATGAGGACGAAGACGCCGCCGCCCTTCGCGTCGGACGTGCCGATCGTGATGAAGGGGCCGGCGAGGGGGATGTAGAGCGGGATGTAGCTCTGTCCGGTGCCGCCGCTCGCGCGATCCGCGCTCTCCGCGACGAGCCCGACCATCGCCGAGAGGATGTACGTGACGCCGAACGTCACGGCGCCGCCGATGATCAGGCCGCGGCGCGCCCTCTCCTCGACGCGGTAGCCCTCGGGGACCGCCTGCCCTTCCTCGTAGTTCATGATCCTCGGGCCGACGGGATACGTGCCGGAAGGCTGGGCGTATCCGGGCGGCGCGCCATACCCAGGAGGGGGGGCGTATCCGGGCGGCGGGTAGTAACCGGGCTGCTGCCCGTAGGGGGCGGGTGCGCCGTACGGCGGGGGAGCTCCATAGGGCGCGGCCTGCGGCTGCGCTCCGGCAGGAGCGGGCTCAGCCGGAGGGGGCGCCTGCGCGAAGGCGGAGGAGGCGCCGAGCAGGACTGCGGCGAGAGATGCTGCGCTGGCGAAGAGGGCTCGGGATGGGTGCGCCGAGGCGCCCTGTCCGGGATAGATGTGCATGGTCTACGACGCTAACGCAGCTCGCGCGCAAAGGTCCAGACGAGCGCAGGATGCCGCTCTGCCGGACAGGTGCTCTCGGGCGCCGCGCGGCCTCCATCCCGGGCCCGGCCCGAGCGACGCCGCGAGCGACGGCCGGGCCCGCGGTGCTCGAGCGAGGCGCCCGCCGTGCCTT
>JAICEP010000884.1 GCA_025924095.1 Sorangium sp. | reverse complement strand
CCGATCGAGTTCTTGCGCGGCTCGACGCCGCCGACGGTCACGTAGAGCGGTGACCCCGTGGCGTGGAGCCGCGCCCGGAGCTCGGCGTCCCGTCCGTCCCCCCCCGGCGAGTAGCGCCGCAGGCTCACGCCGTTCGGGAGGATCGCCGCGTCGACGCCGAGATCGGCCCGGAGCGTCCCCCGCCACGCCTCGCTGACGACGAGGCACGCGTCCGCCTCGAGCACGGAGCGCTCCTGGCAGGCGCGCAGGTACGGGCTGTCGTAGTCGTCGAGGTGGTGCACCGTCCGGAGGAAGTGGGGGACGCGCCCCTCGGCGCGCAGGGCCGCGAGCGCGTTCGCGCTGATGCAGTCCTGGGAGTGCCAGATGTCGTGCCGCGCCCCGAGGCGGCGCAGCCCGACCTCGAGCTCCGCGATGCGCTGCCTCACGACCGCGTCGATCCCCGCCGGCGGGGGCGCGGCGGGCACGAGGACGGCGGGGCAGCGCGGCGGCCTGTAGAAGCCGCCCTGGTCCTTGTTCAGCGCGTAGATGCAGACGTCCACGCCGAGGTCGTGGAGCGCCTCGGCGAGCTCCACCGTGTGCACGACGCCGCCGCGCGGCTTCGTCGAGTAGGTGAGGAGCGCGACCGAGAGCGGCGCGCCGGTGGCAACGCCGGCGCTCGTCGCGCCGTCTGAAGCGCCGGCGCTCATCGCGCGCCCTCGCCCGCGAACCCGGTGAGCGGCTCGGCGGCGAGGTCCCAGAGCGTCTGCCGCTCGCCGGCGGCCTCCAGGGTGAGCCGCCGCGAGCCGTCGACGGCGCCGACCGCCGCGCTCGCGATGCCCCGCCGCGCGAACGCCGAGAGCACCTCGCCGGCGGCGTCGGGGCGCACGCTGAGCAGGAAGCCGTAGCTCGGGAACGCGAGCAGCCAGCGCGCGATCGACAGATCGCGCACGTCGCCCGGCCGCGGGACGGCGGCGAGGTCGAGCACCGCGCCGGCGCCGGACGTCTCCAGGAGCATGAGCAGCGTCCCCGCGACGCCGCCCATGCTGATGTCCTTGCCCGCGTCGCAGAGGCCCGCCTCGGCGAGGGCGGGCAGGACCTCGAGGTCGCCGCGGAGCCGCGCCGGGTCCGTCCCCGTCGAGGCGTCCCAGAAGGGGTGCTCCGCGTGCATCTTACCGCGCAGGTCGATCGCGGCGACGAGCACGTCGCCGGGGCGCGCCGCGAAGCTCGTGATGAGCCGACGCGCGCGCCCCGCGATGGCCACGGCGAGGGCGTTGTAGGGGCTGCGCGCGCTCGTATGACCTCCGACGATCGGCACCCCGTAGGCGCGCGACGCGGCGACCATGCCTTCCCAGACCGGCTCCAGCGCGCCGGCCGAGGTCCCCCAGACGACGTCGACCACGGCGATGGGGCGGCCGCCCATCGCGTAGATGTCGCTGATGTTGACCATCACGGCGCTGTAGCCCGCGAACCGCGGGTCGCCTTCGAGGAACGCCGGCCAGATCCCCTCGGCGGCGAGGAGCAGGTAGCCGTCTCCGTCGGGGATGGCCGCGCAGTCGTCGCCGAGCGCCGCGGGCCGGTCGGCCGCGCCGGTTGCGCTCTTGCCGGACAGGTGCCGCGCCGGGATCTGCACGTCCCGCTTCGCGAGGATGCCGAGCGCGCCCCGCAGCTGGGCCGCGACGCCGGCGAGCATCAGCGGAACCTCTGCCCGGGCAGCGGGCGGGGCTCGTCGCTCGGCGGGGAGCTCGCGAGGTCGGCCTCCATCAGGTGGTGCGGGCGATCGCGGTGCGCCCGCTCCTCGAGCGAGCGCCAGCTCTG
>JAICEP010000883.1 GCA_025924095.1 Sorangium sp. | reverse complement strand
CGATCGGGCGCGGGTCGCCGTAACCGTTGAGGAGGACGAGATCCGGTCGCAACGCGAGGAGCGCCTCGATGTCGGCGATGTCCTCGACGCGGGCCTTGCCGGCGTACCGGTAGCCGCGCGGCGAGCGGCGCACGCCGTACCCGGTGAACGCGACGATGCGATCGGGCTCGCAGAGCTCCACGAGCAGCGCGTCCGCCACCGAGCTCGCCGACGCGATCCTGCGGAAATCGAGCAGCGCCACGGCGGCTCCCGCATGATCTTCGAGCGTGGCCCGGTCTTCCTTCGCCGCGACGCCCTCGACCCCGCGCGCGGCCGTGTCCTGCGGTCCGGACGGCGACCGCGGGTCGGGAGAGCGCGGCAGCGCGGCCGCGGCCACCGACAGGGCGAGCGCGCCGGCGAGCGCGCCGTAGTTCATCCAGGCGACGGCGCTCATGACGGCGCTCCCCCGCCGAGGGCGTCCGGATCGATGGGCAGGCGGAAGCCGAGCGCGCCGCCCGGAACGAGCCGCACGTCGTAGATCGACTCCACGGCGCCCGGGCGGATGACGTCACGCGTCTCTCCCTGCTGCCGTATCCGGCCACGGTCCATGAGCACGGCGGCGTCGGTCCAGTCGAGCGCCTCCGCGAGGGGGTGGAGCACCACGACGACGCAGTATCCGTCGGCCGCGAGACGCCGGAGCAGCGCGTAGAGGCGAAGGGCGTGCCCGACGTCGAGCGCCGAGGAGGGCTCGTCGAGCAGGAGGATCCGGGCCTCCGTCGCGATCGCCCGCGCGAGGAGCACGCGCTGCCGCTCGCCGTGCGACAGCGCGGGGAACGGGCGGGAGGCGAGCCGCTCGGTGTCGGTCAGGCGCAAGGCGCGCGCGACGGCGTCCTCGTCGGCCGAGGCGGCGCGCACGCGCCCGATGTGGTGCGCATAGCGGCCCTGCGCCACGACGCTCGCGACCGTGAGCGGCGAGCGGAGCTCGGACTGCTGCGGGACGTACGCGGCGAGGCGCGCTCGCTCGTCCGCGCGGAGCCCGCGCGCGCGGTGCCCGCTCAGCCGGATGTCCCCCTCGAAGGGCACGACGCCGGCGAGCGCCTTGAGGAGCGAGGACTTGCCCGCCCCGTTCGGACCGAGCACGGCGAGCACGCCGCCGAAGGGGGCCGTGAAGGACACGTCGTCGACGACCACGCGCCCTCCGCGTCGGACGCGCAGCCCGGACACGCCGATGGCCTCAGGCACGCTCCGCCTCCCGCTGCGAGCGCGCGAGCAGCACAAGGAAGACCGGCGCGCCGATGAGCCCGGTGATGACGCCGAGCGGCACCTCCCCGCGCGCGGGCAGGAGGCGCGCGACGAGATCGCACGAGGCGACGAAGACCGCGCCGCCCAGCGCCGCGATGGGGATCAGCCGCCGGTGGTCGACGCCCAGGAACGGCCGCAGCGCGTGCGGCACGAGCAGCCCGACGAAGGCGACATTGCCGCCGAGCGCGACAGCGCCGGCGGTGAGCACCGCGATCCAGAGGATGCAGAAGCGGCGCACCAGGGGAACGTCCACGCCGAGCGACGTCGCCTCCTCCTCCCCGGAGAGGAGCAGATCGAGGGGCTTGCCCCAGAACCACGCGGCGACGACGCCGGTGAGCACGAGCGGCGCGGCCAGGGCGACATGTCGCGGGCTCGTGCCCGACAGGCCGCCGAGCGCGAAGGCGACGACGGCGCGGCCGAGCTCCCACCGCTCCTGCGCGAGGCTCGTGGCGAGGCTCCCCAGGCTGAGGAACAGCGAGGAGAGGAGGAAGCCGACGAGGAGGATGCTCAGGAGATCCCCCGGCGCGCGCACCAGCAAGAGCACGAGCCCCAGGCT
>JAICEP010000882.1 GCA_025924095.1 Sorangium sp. | reverse complement strand
GGTCTCGTTGCACCCCATGCGGTAGCACTCGGCGCCTCCGAGCGACACGGTCTGGATCTCACCGGGGCCGATCGCGGCGCCGTCCGGGAAGCGCACAAGGAAATCGTTCGTGTTCGGGAGCGTGGGGCTCGGCGTGACGAGCTGGTGGTAGAAGCGGTAATCAGCGAGGTAGTAGTCCGAGAGGTCGACCGCGCCGCTGCCCGGGTTGTAGATCTCGACGAACTCCGCGGCCGTCGGGTGGACGAGGAGCTCCGTCAGGAGGAGCTTCGCGGGGCTCGACACCTGCGCGCGCATCCGGCCGTGGAGCGCGTCGAGCTCCAGCGTGACGACCTGCCCGGCCGCCGCGCTGAAAGCGCCGTTCGAGGAGTCGCGCGGGGCGTAGCTCCAGCCGTTCGCGCCGAGCCTCGTGCTCCACGGGCCCTGCGCCGCGAACTTGAAGGACGTGCCGGAGAGCGCCGTCCGGGCGACGAAGCGGTACGTATAGACCTCATCGCCCGCGCGACGGTCGCCGAGGCGGCCATCGTCGCGCGCGACCGTGAGCGAAGAATGAGGGTTCCAGTCGGTGTCGCCCACAGAACCCTGCCAGTCTCCGACGGCGACCCACACCTGCGGCGCACCGTCGGCATCGATCGAGGCGTTGCGCGAGTCCGAGGCCGATTCCGTCGCCGGTAAGAACCCTTGTGCGGTCAGGTCGCGTGTGTCGTAGTAGAAGGTGACATCGTAGGGCGGTGTCCCGCCGGCCAGCGTGAAACGCAGGCTCTCGCCGCTGGCCGCGCCCGCGCCGCCATCGGCGAGATCGACGCCGTTCCGCGAGATCTTGTACTCGACGTCGCCCCGCGCCGCGAACGACACCGCCGCCGTGAAGACGCCGTCCCCGGGCGTCGCGTCCGGGGCGATCCCGTCGTCGCGCAGGGGGGAGCCGCGGGGTGCGTCCCACGCTCCGAGCTCCGGCGTGGAGCCGGTCACCGTCGGCAAGGCGAGCGCCGCCCTGGGCAGGAGCGAGAGCAAAGCGAAGCTGATGCCGACGAAGGAGCGGCGACGTCGCACGGGGCCACCTCGGTGCCGGGGCGAAAACTCCGGACAAGCGGAACCCTAGCGCAGGACGGACGAACAACGAAGGCACAAAGCAGGAACAATCCAGCGCTCGTGAGGCGGCGTCACGCGCCAACCATCGATGAGCGCTGAATCCCGACCTCGACCGCCTCGGGCTGCGTAAAGGTGCCTCGAGGTCGCGGCTCAGGCGCGCGGGTCGCTCCGAGGGCTCGGGCGGAGCCGCGTCCTCACCGCGGGACAGCCGCTGTGGCGGGGCGAGGCGAGTCCTCGCGATGCGAGATGCCCGTGAGGACGCTCTTCACGCTGGTCTGACCGGCGCGGTCGCCCGTCGCGTCGAAGAGGGCGAGCGCCCTCGTGTAGTCGAGCGCCGCTCCGGCGGTGTCGCCCTGCTCGCAGCGCAGGTCGGCGCGCGCCTTGAGCACGGCCGCCTGGCCAGCGCCGTCCCCGAGCGCTTCGAAGAGCCGGAGCGCATCCTCGTAGTCGCGCTGCGCGCCCGGGAGCGCGCCCCGCTGGCGGCGCAGGTCGCCGCGGATCTTGAGCGCGGCGGCCTCGCCCGGGCGATCGCCGCTGTCCCGGTACAGGAGGATCGCATTGCCGTAGTCGCGCGCCGCGAGCGCCGTCTGGCGCTCTCGCAGGCGCAGGTCGCCGCGGGCCTGCCACGTGCGCGCGTGGGCCTGCTCGCACCGGCGCGCTGGTTGTTGCTGGGCCGGGGGGTGTCGCTCGGGCGCGGCGGGGCCGCCCGCCCCGCGCCCCTCCTCGCCGCGGCTGGGGGGCCAGCGGAGCTGGCTGAGGACGCGCTCCTCCACGCCCTCGAGGAT
>JAICEP010000881.1 GCA_025924095.1 Sorangium sp. | reverse complement strand
GCAGGTCGAGCGGCGCGCCGTGCCGCGCGTCGACGTCGTCGGCCGACGAGGGCAGCGCGCTGCCGAGCCCGAGCCCGAGCTCGCCGCCCGCGCCCGCGCTCGACATCGGCAAGAGGTCGCTCGACGGCGCGAGCTCCTCGAACGACGGCGACAGCGGCGCCGCGGACATCGGCTCCGGCTCCGCCCGCGAGGGCGGCGGCGACCCGAACGACACGAGCGGCGCGCCCGCGGGCGCGATCGACGGGGGCTGCCGCTTCCGCGGCCTCGACTGCTTGACGAGCGCCGCCGCGGTGAGGACGGCGCTGTCGATGTCAAAGGAGGAGCGAGATCGGGCCATCGTCATCGTCCGGGGAGGTGGGCTCCAGGCGAACCAGGACGTCGTTCGCGAGCTGATCGAAGACGCGCGCGAGCGGCGGAGGCCGCTTCTGCATGAGGAGGAGCGGCGCCCCGCGGAGCGACGCCTCGAGGAACGCCTCGTCGCGCGGGATGACGGTATCGAGGATGATCCCGTCGGGGAACCTGGTCCAGAGCGTCTCGGCGACGTCGAGCGACGCGGACGCCTGCCGATCGAACATCGACAGCACCATGCCGAGCATCGACAGGCGCGGGTTCGTCTCGGCGCGCACGCGATCGATCACCGCGAGCAGCTGGCCGACCGAGCGGAGCGCCAGCGGCTCGGCCTGGAGCGGCAGGAGCGCGTGCGTCGCCACCTCGAGCGCGCGCGTCGTGACCTTGCCGAGCCCCGCGGGGCAATCCACGACCACGAGGTCGAAGTCCGGCGCGAGCCGCGCGAGCACGCTCGGGAGCACCGGCGCGCGGGTGAGCGCGTCCTCGAAGCCCGCGACCGTCGTGGGATCGACCCGGCCGACCGTGAGCACCTGGAGCTGCGGATCGCGCGTCCGGAGCAGCACCGACTCGAGGCGCTCGGCGCCCGTGAGCAGCTCCGCGACGCCCGGCCGCGCGCGATCGGCGAGGCCCAGCGACAGCCCGAGGCTCCCCTGCGCGTCGAGCTCGAGGACCAGCGCGCGGTTGCCCGCGCGCGCAAGGGCGAGCCCCAGGTTGAGGGAAATCGTGGTCTTTCCCACGCCGCCCTTCTGGCTCGCGACCGCAATGACGTACATGGACTCCCCGACGGCGCGCAGTCCCGGCGCCCGGGGGGCATCCTAACAGGACGGATGCCGCCGGAAACTAGAGCAGCGAGATCCGCTTCATCAGCGTGCCGCACAGATCGCTCTGCGGGTTGCGCGCGCGCTCGAGCGCGAGGCCGGCGCGGAAGATCTTGTCGGCGCTATCGAGGTTGCCGAGCACCATGTGGCAAAGCCCGAGGAGCTCGTGGTCGGCGGGATCCCCGTGGATCGAGACGAGCTCGGTCAGCGCGGGCACCGCGGCGCGGTGGGCCTCGGTCATCGCTTCGGTGGGCTTCGACGGGACGCCCTTGGCGAGGATCATGAGCCGCAGCACCTGCCGCTGGTCCTCGGCCCGGTGCTTGAGAAACTCCGGCTTCTGGAAGAGATCGCGGTATCCCCGGTAGGCCGCGTCGAGGTTACCCCCGCGCGCGAGGGTGACGATGGTCTTGACCGCCTGGACGAGCGCCTCATTCGCCATGTCGAGACGATACACGGGCCGGCGCCCCGCGGGGAGCCCGCCGCTGCGCCGACGGAACGTCGCTCGAGCGCCGCGGGCGCCGCGCGC
Organism: Sorangium sp.; assembly: GCA_025924095.1. GTDB lineage: Bacteria > Myxococcota_A > Polyangia > Polyangiales > Polyangiaceae > Sorangium. Next base: position 179 of record JAICEP010000881.1, on the reverse strand, counting down.
TTCCGTCGCCGTCGCTCGCACAGGCGCCGCGCCCGCTTTTGTCAGCGTCGTCCGCGCCGCACGCGCTTCTGTCGCCGTCGCTCGCGGGCGCTAAAGGCCGCGACACGCAGCGGTGCGTCGCTTGCGGCACCGCTGTGCGCCGTGGTAGTCGCCTGGGGCTCAGTTGCCCATGCGCGCTT
>JAICEP010000880.1 GCA_025924095.1 Sorangium sp. | reverse complement strand
TGCTCGCGCACGACGACGCGGTTGCCCTCGACGCGGATCACCTCGACCGCCTCTCCAGCCGCGATGAACTCGGCCTCGGACACCACATCGACCCGCGCCCCGCCGAGGCGCGCGATCCCGGCCGGCCGGAGCGTCGAGGCGGCGATGCCGCGCTCGCCCGGGCGCGGCCGGCTCGCCGGGGGCTGCTGGCCGGCGGCGACGTCGGCGCCGAGGCTCGTCTCCAGGACCAGCCGCCGCCCGAACGGGAGCCGCGGCAGGAAGCGCAGCGCGACGAGCGCGCCGGCCAGCGCGAGCGCGATGGACAGCGCGACCTGGGCGACGGCCTCGAGGGCGCGCTCGAGCGTCACGCCGGCGCCGACAAGGCTCAGGCTCAGGCCGGCGAGCAGCGCGATCGCGCCCAGGACGCCGGCGATCCCGAAGCCGGGGATCACGAAGACCTCGAGGCCGATGAGCAGCACGCCGGCCGCGGCGAGCGCGATCTCCTCCCAGCCGACCAGGGCCAGCAGCCACTGCGCCCAGAAGAACAGCACGAGGCAGGCGACGCCCACGAGGCCCGGGACGCCGAACCCCGGCGTGCGCAGCTCGAGGAGCACGCCCATCATCCCGAGGCTCAGGAGGAGCGAGCTCACGGCGGGCATCGTCAGGAACCGGAGCGCGCGCTCTGCCCAGCTCGGCGACACGGCGTGGATCTCGGCGCCCTCCAGGCCGAGCCGGGCGAGCACGGCGTCGATGTCGTCGGCCTGGGCATCGGCGACGCCGAGCGAGAGCGCCTCGGCGGTCGTGAGCGTGAGCAGCTTCCCCGGCCCCACGACCCCCTCGACGACGACGTCCTCGTCCACCATCGCCTCGGCGAGCTCCGGGGGTCGCCCGCGGCGCTCGGCGGTCGAGCGGAACTCCTTCCTGACGTACGAGGTCGCCTTCTCCCCGGCGGGCTCCATCCCCTCCGCCCCGGCGCGCACCGGCGCCGCGGCGCCCAGGGTCGCGCCGTCGGCCATGACGATCTCCTCCGCCGCGAGCGCGATGAGCGCGCCCGCCGAGATCGCCCGCGGGTCGACGAAGACGACGGTGCGGAGCGGGGTCGCGAGCAGGGCGTCCCGGATGACGATCGCCGCGTCGACGCGCCCGCCGAGCGTGTTCGTCGGCAAGATCAGCGCGCGCGCCCCTGCCGCCTCGGCCCCGGCGATCGCCCGCTTCACGAAGGCCGACACCCCGGCGTCGATCTCGCCCTCGATCCGCGCGACGTGGACCCCCGGCGCGGCCGCGGCGCGCGCCGGCGACGCGAGGAGCGCGGCGACGAGCGCGAGCACATGCGGAATCCAGCGCAGAAGCCGCGCGCACGGGCGCTCTCCCCTCAGCGACACGCGTCACCCCCGGCCGGAGATCTAGGGCGGGGATCGCCTCGACGGAAGCGCGCCGCTCACGCGGGCGAGCGCGGGCGGCTGCGCCGTTCGGGCCGCGATGGCGCGCCCGAGTTGCCTCGAGCACGAAATCGGTCCAATCGAGGTCATGAAATCAGCAGCGACGCGGCGCCAGCCCGAGCTCCGCCGCCCCAGGCAGGTGAGCCTGAGCACCCTCCTCGGGGCCGCGACATTCGTCCTCACCGGGACCGCGGTCGCCGTCGCCGCCGCGCTCACGGTCGCCTCGACGGCCATGCAAGAGGCCACCGTGATCCTCGGCGACGCGGTCGAGAGCGTCCGCCTGGCAGAGAGGCTGCAAGTCGACCTCTTCCTCGATGCGCATCAGATCCGCCGCGACGCCCGGGTGGGCAGCGGCGGGGCGATCTCCACCTTCGCGGAGCGGGAGCACGCGCTGAGGAACGGCCTCGCCGAGGCTCACCGCTACGTGACCAGCCCGGAAGAGGGCAGCATGCTCGAGGACGCGGAGCGGCGCGTCGACGCGTACCTCGCCCGGCGCGGGTCCGCCGACGCCG
>JAICEP010000879.1 GCA_025924095.1 Sorangium sp. | reverse complement strand
CGGCCTCGGCGGTGGCGAGCGCGCGAAAGACCGCCCGCGCGGCCGCGGCGGCCCCGCCGGCGGCGCGGCGCCTGGATGCCCTCCAGATGAACAGCGCCTCCCCGGTCTGGGCGGGCCGCTGAGCGGCGATCGAAGCGCCGCCCGCGCCCTCTCATCCATGATGGACCGTCGAGGCGTCCATCATGGATGGGTTGACCGAGCTCTGCGCGCATCCCGTCAACCGATCACAGTGAATCAACCAATCAACATTGATTGATCGGTACATCATAGATCCACGTTGATCCACCTCGCGTGGGCCCTCGACAGGGGAGCGGTCGCGCGCGACATTGCCCCGGGCCGTCCGACATCTCACCTCCCTGGGCACTCGACCCCCCATGAACCCCAACGCCTTCCCGGAGTCGCGCGCCGGCGCCGTGCGTGAGCTCTGGCCGCTCGACCCGGCCGTCACCTTCCTGAACCATGGCTCGTTCGGCGCCTGCCCGCGCGCGGTGCTCGAGGCGCAGCAGCGCTACCGCGACCAGCTCGAGCGCGAGCCGGTCCGCTTCTTCCTCCGCGAGCTCGAGCCGCTGCTCGACGCGGCCCGCGGGGAGCTCGCCTCGTTCGTCGGCGCCGACCCGGACGACCTCGCGTTCGTGCCCAACGCGACCGTCGGGGTCAACACGGTGCTGCGGTCGCTCTCGCTCGGTCCCGACGACGAGCTTTGCGTCACCGACCACGGGTACAACGCCTGCCGCAATGCGATCGAGGCCGTCGCGGCCCGCGCCGGGGCGCGCGTCGTGGTGGCGCCGGTGCCGTTCCCGATCGAGGCGCCCGAGCGGGTGGTCGAGGCGGTGCTCGCGCGGGTGGGGCCGCGGACGCGGCTCGTCCTGGTCGATCACGTGACGAGCCCGACCGGGCTCGTGTTCCCGGTCGCCGCGCTGTGCGCCGAGCTCGCTGGCCGCGGCGTGGACGTCCTCGTCGACGGGGCGCACGCGCCCGGCATGCTGCCGCTCGACCTCCGCGCCCTCGGGGCGGCCTATTACACAGGCAACTGCCACAAGTGGATCTGCGCGCCGAAGGGCGCGGCGTTCCTCCACGTGCGGCGGGACAGGCAGGGCTCGGTTCGCCCGCTCTGCATCAGCCACGGCGCCAACTCGCCGCGCGCTGACCGGTCGCGCTTCCTGCTCGAGTTCGACTGGACGGGCACCTGGGATCCGAGCGCGGCCCTCTGCGTCGCGGACGCGATCCGCGCGATGGGAGCGCTCCTGCCCGGCGGCTGGCCCGCGCTGCGGGCGCACAACCGGGCGACGGCGCTCGCCGCGCGCGACCTGCTCTGCGGGGCGCTCGGATGCCCGCCGCCGAGCCCCGACGCGATGATCGGCGCGCTCGCGACGGTGCCGCTCCCCGACGCGCCGTCGTCGCCGCTACGCCTCGACCCGCTCCAGGACGCGCTCCTCGAGCGGTGGGGGATCGAGGTGCCGGTGTTCGCCTGGCCCGCGTCCCCGCGGCGGTTCCTGCGGATCTCGGCGCAGATCTACAACGACAGGCCGCAGTACGAGCGGCTCGCGGCGGCGCTCTCGGCGCTGCTGTAGCGTCGCGCGAAGGAGCCCGGCCGCGTCTCGGGCCGCCGCTGCACGGCGGCGTGCGCGCGGCGCTCGCCTCGCTCTCGGAGCATCACCCGGGCTCGGCGTCGCGGCGGGCTGCCCGGGCGCGGCCGTGCTTCGTGCGCGCGGCGCTCGTCGCAGCCGACCGCGCGCGCCTTCCGAACGATCGGATGCGCGCTCCAAGGAGACACGATGCAACGTCGAATCCTGGTCTTGTCCTCGCTTTCCTGGCTGGCGGCGACGACCCTCGCAGCTGCGCCGATCGTCGCGCAGCCCGTGACGCCTCGCCCGGCGACGCCCCCGGCGCCCACCTCCTCGGCGCCGGCAGCGGCCGCACCTGGGCCGGAGGGATCACCGCCCTTGCCGGGAGCT
>JAICEP010000878.1 GCA_025924095.1 Sorangium sp. | reverse complement strand
GCGGCCCGCGCCGGCGTGGGACGCGGGCGCGCTCGCCGCCCTGGAGGTCGGGGCGTGGGCGCACGAGGCGCTGCTCGCGCTCGATCCGGGGCTGTCGCTCGAGATCGCCGAGCGGGCGCCGTCGGAGGACGACACGCTCCGGCTGGTCCTGCGCGCGCGCGACGGCGCGCTCATCGAGTCGGTGCTCATCCCGGGGCCGGCCCGCACCACGCTCTGCGTCTCGAGCCAGGTCGGCTGCGCCCGGGCCTGCGCGTTCTGCGAGACGGGGCGGCTCGGGCTCGCGCGCCAGCTCGCCGCCGGCGAGATCGTCGATCAGGTCCGGATCGCGCAGGCGCTCGCCGTGGAGCGCCGCGGCGCGCCGCTCCGGAACCTCGTTTTCATGGGGATGGGGGAGCCGTTCGACAACCTCGGCGAGGTGCTGAAGGCCATCCGCCTGCTCACCGACCCGCGGGCCTTCCGGTTCGCGCCGTCGCACGTGACCGTGAGCACCGTCGGGGTCGTGGACAAGATCGAGCCGTTCTTCCGCGAGGCGCGGGCCGAGCTCGCCGTCAGCCTGAACGCGCCGGACGACGCCCGCAGGCAGGCGATCATGCCGGTCAACGCGCGCTTCTCGATGGCGGCGCTGAAGGAGGCGCTCGCGAGGTCGATGCCGCCCGGCCGGCGGGTCCTGTTCGAGTACGTGCTCTTCGATCGGTACAACGATGCCCCGGAGGACGCGGATCTCCTCGCGGCGTACGTCACCGGGCTCCGGTGCCGCGTGAACGTCATCCCCTGCAACCCCGGCCCGGATCCGGCGCTGCGCCCGCCGTCCGCGGAGCGGCTCGACGCCTTCGTGGCACGGCTGGCCGGCCACGGCGTGACCACGCTGGTGCGGCGGCCACGGGGGCGCGACGTGGGCGGCGCCTGCGGCCAGCTCGCGGGGGTGGCCCGCGTCAGGCAGCCAGCGCCAGCGTGAGGGCGGCGCTCCGGACGAGCGGGGCCCCCACGCGCAGCGCCCCGTTGCCCGCCGCGACCGTGCGAGCGACCTTGCCCGCGTGCTGGTTCATCCGGGCAGTCACTGCGCGCTTGCCCGTCTCCTGGGTCGTCTCGAGCGTCCCGAGCAAGGAGAGCAGGTCGGCCCAGACCCGATCGCGCCAGCCCTTGAGCATGAAGAGCACGACGCTGGACGCGGCGCGCCGCACTTCCTTTGTCACGGTCGCGACGCGGGCGAGCGGGCAGCCATAACGATCGCTCAGGATCGCGAAGATCTCCGGCATCGCCGCCGCGAGAATTTCATTCACGAGGTCGTGGTCGTGCCGGTAGCGGCCGAGGAGCCGGGCGTCCTGCGCGGCGCCGTGCTGGACGATGTTCCGGTAGAGCCCGAGGGCCAGGTCGTAGTTGATGTGCGCGTTGATGCCGAGCAGCGCGTGCGCTCCCGCCGCCGTGCCGCTCGCGCGGCTGCAGGCGAAGGCGACGTCCCACGCCTCGACCTCCGTGGAGCGCCCGTCCAGCGACGCCGCGAGGGCCTTCAGGTAGTACTCGCAGAAGATCCCCGCGAGGCGCGAGATCCACGCGGGCTCGAGGAACCGCCGGTCCGTGCCGTCGACGACCGCCTCCTTCACGCGGCGCGTGATCACGGCGTAGACGTCGGGGAACACCGCCCGCGGGTCGTTCCTCTCGCGCAGCCGCGCGGCGACCGTCTCCAGCGCGACAAGCGCCTCCGCGACGCTCTCCGGCTTCATCGTCACCCCCTGCAGAATGGCGTGACGGGCGGCCGAGTCCGCGGGACGGCACGCGGCCGGCGACCGCGTCTGCTTGCTCACCATCGCCAGGGGCCGATCTGAAGTAAGGGTCTTCATGGCTGCGCTGAGCGAGCGAATTCAAGGATCGTGCCCGTATGTCCAGTTCGCAGTCGTACACAGTCTCGAGGGGCGTGAGAGGCACTCCGAAGGGAGCTCGCGCGCGCACGGCCGCCTCAGGCGTGCTCGTCCGTCGCGCCGCTTCTCCCGGGATTTCCCG
>JAICEP010000877.1 GCA_025924095.1 Sorangium sp. | reverse complement strand
GTCCAGCGCGAGCAGTCGACGCGCCGCGCGCTCCCGCAGGGGGAGCGGCGCGTCGCGCTGGTCGGCGACACGAAAGCCGGCCAGTCCGCGCGGATGCGGGCGCTGACGGGGAGGGAGGTGCTCGTCGCGGACAAGCTGTTCGCGACGCTCGACACGACGGTGCGCGCGCTCCACCCGGAGGTGCGCCCGCGGATCCTCGTCTCGGACACGGTCGGCTTCATCAAGAAGCTGCCGCACGATCTCGTGGCGAGCTTCCGGTCGACGCTGGACGAGGCGCTCGAGGCGTCGCTCCTGCTCTACGTGGCCGACGCGTCGGACCCGACGTTCCGCGATCAGCTCGGGGTGACGCGCGGCGTGCTCTCGGAGATCGGCGCGAGCGAGGTGCCGAGCCGGCTCCTGCTCAACAAGGTGGACCGGCTGCCGGAGGAGGAGCGCGACGCGCTGCGCCTCGAGTTCCCCGAGGCGACGCTGCTCTCGGCGAAGATCCCGGCCGACGTGGCGGCGCTGCGCGAGGCGATCATCGCCTTCTTCGAGGAGTCGATGGTGGAGGCCGAGCTCCTCCTGCCGTACGCGAAGCAGAGCCTCATCGGGGAGATCTACGAGAACGCGCGCGTGCTCTCGGAGGAGTACGACGACGCCGGCGGCCGGCTCTCGGTGCGGGCGCACCCCGTGGCGCTCGAGCGGCTGCGCAGCCTGCTCGCGCGCTGAGCGCGCCGCGGCGGGGGGCGGAGGCGCGTGCCGCGTCAGCGCGGCGGGGGGCGGAGGCGCGTGCCGCGTCAGCGCGGCGGGCGGCGGGCGGCGGGCGGCGGAGGCGCGTGCCGCGCTGACGCGGCGGAGGGCAGCGGGCGGCGCCGGAGCCGGTAGCGGCGCAGGAACAGGCCGATCCCGAACGCCACGAGGTGGAGCCCAACGATCACCCCGACGAGGATCCACCGCTGCACGCGCCGAGCGTAGCACCGGAGGGGCGGAGCGCGGGCGCGCCGGGGCGCATGCTATCGTTCGTCGTCCCGCTCGTCTTCCGGTCGTCATCTGCACTGCACTGCTCTGCTCGCCTCTGCCGCCGGTCCGCGCCATGAACACCCCCGACGCCGAGCTCGAAGCGATCGTCCAGCGCGGGCTGGGCGCCTACCGCGCCGGGCTGTTCTACGAGGCGCACGAGCTGTGGGAGGACGGGTGGCGCGACGAGCCGGATCCGGTGAGGAAAGCGCTCCTCCAGGGGCTCATCCTCGTCGCCGCCGCCCTGCACAAGCTCACGCGGATGCGAAGCCCGTCGGGGGCGGTGCGCCTGCTCGACAAGGCGCACGCGCGGCTCGCGGGCGTGCCGGAGGGCATGGGCGGCGTCGCGGTAGGTCTCCTGTCCGGCGACATCGCCCGCGCAGCGCGCGCGATCGAGCAACTCGCGAGCGAGGGGAGGACAGAGCTCGACGCGTCGCTTCTGCCCAGGATGGAGGTCACGGATGAGAGCGCATCGTCCTCACCGGCCGGCGCGCGTCCGCAGGCGTGAGCTTCTGCCCCGAACGGGCTCCTCAGTCGAGATTGCGCTTGTCACGTGCGACGTGGGACGCCGGCGTGACATCGTTTGCCTGGGTGGAGATCGCACGGGGGGCACCCGTGTGGGGGGGACGCGTGGCAGACGGAACCTGTGGAACCGGGATGGAGGGGCAGGCGAGCAGCGCGCCTCGAGCCAAGCTGCAAACCGAAAGGAGCCGCGTGAAACGGCGCAAGCAGATCCTGATCGTGGACGACGATCAGGAGATCCGGGAGATGCTCGAGATCACGCTGGCGGAGGAGGGCTACGACGTCCTCTCGGCCAGCGACGGAGAGGCTGCGCTGGCGCTGCTCGAGCGCAACAGGCCGAACCTCATCCTGCTCGACATGCGCATGCCGGTGATGGACGGCTGGGGGTTCGCGCGGGCGTACGCGTCGTGTCCCGGTCCGCGCGCGCCGATCCTGGTCATGACGGCGGCGGTGGACGCCGGCAGCTGGGCCCGTGAGGTCGGCGCGTGCGCGTCGGTCGCGAAGCCGTTCGATCTGAACCGCCTGCTCGACTCGATCGCGGTGCACGCCGGCTCGGCGCCCGGGCCGAGCTCCGCCTCCGCCTGAGCGGGGTCAGGCCGGGCCGGGCGCGAT
>JAICEP010000876.1 GCA_025924095.1 Sorangium sp. | reverse complement strand
TGTCGACCAGCACACACGGAATGTGATCGGGGTCGCTGCGGTCTTCATCGACAACTCCTTCAACGCCGTGGCATTCGCTGGCATGCACCGCGCCGCGCGCGAGCGCGGCTACGAACTCCTCCTGATGTACGGGCCGCCTCGGGCCGTGATCGAGCGCGGGGTGGGCCTCGACCGGGTGGCCGGGTGGATCGCGATGTACACCATTGACGGCCTGGAGGAGCTGATCTCCGACGGAAGGCCGGCAGTGATCTTCTGCGCGCCTGCGCTCGGCTCGCGCTGTCCGGTCGTCCGGGCCGAGAACCACGATTCGATCCACCGGATGGTCGATCACCTCGTCGGCCTCGGCCACCGCCGGATCGCCTACATCGGCAAGTCGTCCTCCGACGACTTCATCGAGCGGGGCGCGGCGTTCGATGAGGCGCTCCGCGCGCGCGGGCTCGACACCGATCTCAACCTGCTCTCCGACTTCCACGAGTGCACAATCTTCTACACCGAGCAGCGCTTGCGGGAGGTCCTCGAGCGCGACGGCAAGTTCTGCACCGCGCTTGTGGCGGGGAACGACGAGATGGCGATAGGCGCCATCCACGCGATCCAGGCGCGCGGCTACCGCGTGCCCGAGGACATCGCGGTGGTGGGGTTCGACGATATCACCGCCGCGCAGCACTGCGATCCGCCGCTGACCACGATGCGGCAGAACCCCGAGCTCCTCGGGAGCATGGCCGTGCAGCGGCTCGCCGATCTGCTCGAGGGCCGTGCTCCGGATCGGCACGTGACCCGCATCCCCGCCGAGCTTGTGCTGCGGCGCTCGTGCGGCGGCGGCGCTGCGTGGGAGGCCGCGCTGCAAGCGGAGCCGGTCGGGCCCACCGGCGACTGGCGGCGAGACCTCTGCCGGCAGCTGAACGACGTGCTCGCGGGGGGGATGCCGTCGCCGCTCGAAGAGGCCCCCCTCGTCTGGCCGGAGGTCGAGGGGGTCGTGCGGAGCCTCGACGCGGCGCTGACCGGGGCGGAGCTGCCGGACGTGACGGCGCTCGAGCGCGCGTTCGGCGCCGCGGTCGCGTACAGCGACAGGATCGAGGTCCTCCTCGCGGTCGTGAAGCGGATCGAGCGGGCCGCCGCGCAGCAGCTCGCCCTCGCTCCGGGGCCGGACGCCGCGCTCCGGGTGGCGACCTTCCTCGATCGAGCGCGCCTCGCCCAGCAGCGGGCGCTCGCGGCGTGGGAGCGCCGCAGCGTGCAGAGCCTCGAGCGGCTGGTCCGTGTCAACATGGAGACGAGCATGCTCCTCGCGTCGAAGCAGGCATGGCTCGACGATCGCCTGGGGTGGCTGCGACATACCTCGATGCGCGTGGCGTGCCTGGCGCTCCCTGCGGCGCCTCCTGGCCCGGGCGGGCCCGAGCTCGTCATCGACAGCCTGCGCGCCGTCGGGCCGGGCCATCAGGCGCTCGCGGGGCAGCGGGTTCCGGCCGGCGTCTTCCCGCCGCCCGAGCTGTTCGAGGCCGCCTCGCCGGACGAGCCGAACGGCTACCTCGTGCTGATCCCGATCGTGAACGGGCGGCGCGACTGGGGGACGCTGGTGCTCGGCGGGCTGAACACCGAGAGCTTCGCGGACAACCTCCAGCCGGTGAGCATGTGGACCCTGCTGCTCACGGCGGCGTTCGAGCGTTACGAGCTGGAGACCGCGCTGCAGGCGGAGCGCGACACGCTGGCCGCCGCCTACGAGCGGGAGCGCGCGCTGTCGAGCACGGTGCGGGAGCTCGGCTGTCCAGTCATCCCGCTCTTGCCCGGGGTGCTCCTGATCTCGCTGATAGGCGCGATCGACGCGTCGAGGGCGCAGCAGATCCTGGAGGCGGTGCTCGCGGGCGTTTCGCGCGAGGGCGCCCGGTGGGTGGTGCTCGACGTGACCGGGGTGCCGCTCGTCGACGCGGCGACCGCGGGGTCGCTGGTGCAGACGGCGCAGGCGACGCGGCTGCTCGGAGCGCGCGTGTGCCTCGTCGGCGTGGGACCCACGATGGCGCAGCGCATGATCGCCCTCGGGATCGAGCTGAAGGGCATATCCATCTTCCAGTCGCTGGCCGCCGCGATAAGCCACCTGACGGGGCGCGCTGGCTGAACGATGTTCCCGGACGCGTCGTCGATGGGGGT
>JAICEP010000875.1 GCA_025924095.1 Sorangium sp. | reverse complement strand
GGCCGGGGGGCGGCTCGGGGTCGTACACGCGCTCGGTGCACACGGTGCCGCAATTCAGCATGAGGCCCGTGTTCTTCGAGGTCTCGTACATCCAGGTCCGATTGGGCGGGAAGAGCGCGGCCTGCTGCTTCATCGAGAACGAGGGCGCGTCGCCTGGCCGTGCCGGTGACGCCGAGGTTGACGCCGGACGCGCCCGTGAGCCGGACGATCGCGATGTCATTATCAACGTCCGGCGAGAGCCCGGAGCCATAGAACGTGTGCTGGTACGTGCGCGCGTTGCCGGTGTAGACGTTCACGACCGAGCCGGCGGTGTTGCGGGTGCTGACGCTGACCGTCGTGAGCGCGCCCTGGGCCAGGCTGTCGACGCAGTGAGCGGCGGTGAGCAGCCAGTGCGCGGTGAGGACGGACGCCGTGCAGCGGGCCCCGATGCCGGTGAACGTCAGGTTCACGATCCACGGCTCTGCGGTGGTCGCGGGCGAGCTGGTGAGAGGCTGCGGCGCCTCGCCCACCTCGTCGGCGCCCTCGATCTCCAGCTCGCTCCTGCTGGTCGGGCCCTCGGTATCCATCGCGCAGCCGCTCGTGGCGAGCACAGAGAAAGAGAAGGCGGCTGCGAAAGCATGAGTCGATTTCATGTGATGTCTCCCTGAGCGGATTGGCTATGAACGGGTCATGCCCTGTGTTGGTCATGAACAGCGCTGCGCGCGAACGCGCGCTTCGACCTCGATGAAGGTAGGCTCGTCTCTGCGTGCCCGGTCAAAGCGGCGTCTCGGAGAGGAAAGCAACCCTCGGGCCAGCGCTCGGGCGCAGCGCGCGGCAGCCTTCACGGCCCGCGCGCGCCGCTCGTCAGTCGATTGATCTGCACTACGGGACGGTCCCGCGTTGCGCGCCGTGGCGCGCTGGAGGCCGTCAATTGCGCGAGGACCCGCTCACTTGTGCGAAGTCTTGCGCATGCGCGCTGCGCTGCCGTGGGTCGGCCAGAACACGCGCATCGCGCGTCGCGCGGCCGTGTTCCGGAAGGAGCCGCTCACCCGGGCAGCGCGCGATAATCGATCTTCCCCGTCGCGGTCCGCGGCAGCTCGTCCATCGTGACGATCTTCTCCGGGATCATGCAGGGAGGCAGCCGCTCGGCGAGGTACATCCTGAGCGCGCGGTCGTCCGCGTCCCCTGCGAGGGCGACGAAGCCGCGGAGCGTCTTGCCGAGGCGCGCGTCCTCGACGGCGATCACGGCGGCCTGGCGCACGGCCGGGTGCGACGCGAGCGCCGCCTCGACCTCGCCCGGCTCGACCCGGTAGCCCCGGACCTTCACCATCCGGTCGATGCGGCCGCGGAAGTAGAAGAGCCCGTCGGCCTTGCGCTCCACCCGGTCGCGCGTCCGGTACGGGCCGCCGCCGACGGTCGTCGGCCCCGAGACCACGAGCTCGCCCGTGCCGGGGCCCTCGATGACGCGGCCGTCCTCGCCTTCGGCGAGCAGCGCGCAGGCGGCGTAGGGGCACGCGACGCCGATCGGGAGCTCGCTCACCTCGTCGAGCGCCGCGCGGTCGACGCGGTGGAATGTGCAGACGTTCGTCTCGGTCGGGCCGTACAGGTTGTAGAGGGCCGCGCCGGGGACGCGCGCCGCGAGCGCCGCGAGCTCGCGCGGCGGGAACACCTCGCCGGCGAACAGGAGGGCGCGCACCGGCGGGGAGAGCGCCCCGGCCGGTGCGCCCGCGTCCGCCGCGGCGAGCGCCGCGGCGAGCTTCATGAACATCGACGGCACGCCGTAGATGACCGTCGGCGCGAGCGCGGAGACCGCGTCGCGCAGCGCGCGGCCCGAGGCGAGATCGCGCCGCGCCATCGTCGCGAGCGTCGCGCCGGCGCGGAGCGTCGCGAGGTGGTCGAACCACGCGAGATCGAAGACGAGCTCGGCCACGCGGAGGACCCGATCCGCCGGCGCGAGGCCGATGAGGTCGATGCAGAAGGCGGTGAACGCGTCGAGCCCGGCCCACGTGATGGGGACCGGCTTCGGCTCGCCGGTGCTGCCGGAGGTGTGCAGGATGCACGCGAGCTCCTGCGCCCCGGCTTCGCCGCCCGCGCCAGCGGCACCGGCTTCGCCGCCCGCGCCGGCGGGCGCCGCCCCGCGCAGCACCCGGCCCTCGGCGTCGAGCTC
>JAICEP010000874.1 GCA_025924095.1 Sorangium sp. | reverse complement strand
GATTGTCCCTTACTGGCATGAGCCGCTCTACCTGCTCAAGGTCGACACCTCGGACCGCGGCGTCGTGGTCCCTTTCCCGGTCCACCGCTACGGCCACTGCAACCTGACCAACAGGGAGATCCGCGGCTCGCTGGAGCTCCTCTTCGCGCTCGGCCATTGACCGCGCGCCGGGCCTGATCCACGCGAGGCGCGCGGCCGGGCCAGCATCTGAGCTCGGCGCGAGGCTGCGCCGGGTTGGAACCGGACGCCGAAGGGAGGTCGCTGTCAGGGGCCGCCGGGGGAGCGCCCCGCGCGCGCGCATCGATAAGGAGCTCGAGCGATGATCAAGGTCTCTGGCCCGAACGCCGATCAGATCCAGTACTGGAACGAGGTCGGCGGGCCGAAGTGGGTGGCCCTCCACGACGTCATCTCGGCGCAGATCCGGCCGCTGGGCGCCCTCGCCATGGATCGCGCCGGGCTCGCCGCGGGCGAGCGCGTCCTCGACGTCGGCTGCGGCATCGGCGACACAACGCTCGAGCTCGGCCGCCGCGTCGGCCCCGGCGGCGCCGTCGTCGGCGTCGACGTGTCCGCGCCGATGCTGGACAGGGCGCGCGCGGCGGCGCTCTCGGCGGGCGCCGCGAACGTGGCCTTCGAGAACGCGGACGCGCAGACCGCGGCGCTGCCCGGGCCATTCGATGTCCTCTACTCGCGCTTCGGGGTCATGTTCTTCGCCGACCCCGAGGCGGCCTTCGCGAACCTCCGGAGGGCGCTGCGGCCCGGCGCGCGGCTCGCGTTCGTCTGCTGGCGCTCGCTCCAGGAGAACCCCTGGCTCGTCGTGCCGACCCTGGCCGTGGCCAGGCACCTCCCCCTGCCGCAGCCCGATCCGCACGCGCCCGGCCCGTTCGCGTTCGCCGACGCAGCGCGCGTCGGAGCGATCCTGTCGCGCGCGGGGTTCGTCCGGGTGCATCACGAGCCCATCGACCGGGAGCTCTCGGTGGCAGGCGGGAGATCGCTCGACGAGACCGTGGATTTCCTCCTGCAGATGGGTCCGGCGTCCGCCGCGCTGCGCCAGGCGAACGCCGCGCCGGAGCTCGTCGATCGCGTGCGGGCCGACCTGCGCGAGGCCATCGCGCCCCATGCGGGCCCCGAGGGCGTGCGCATGGGAGGCGCCGTGTGGGTCGTGACGGCGGCCGTGGACTGACGGAGAGGCGCGCCGGGCCCGCTACCGGAGCAGGTCGATCCCTCCCGGGGGCCGCGGCGCGACCGCGAGCTCGGAGCGCTCGAGGTGGGCGAGGACGGCGAGGACAGCCGCCTCGTCCCACGCGTCGCCGACGATCTGCAGGCCGATGGGGAGGCGCTCGGCGTCGCTCCCGATGGGCGCGGTGCCGGCGGGGAGGCCGGTGAGGTTGGCGAGGAAGGCGAAGCGGCACAGCCCGTCGAGGGCCGCGGGATCCAGGAACGCGCGCCCCTCCTCCGCCTGGAGGTAGCGGGGCGCGGTGATCGCGGTCGTCGGGAGCGCGAGCACGTCGACGCCGGCGAGGGCCCTCGCCACGTCGCGCCGCATCCCCGCGCGCAGCCGCGCGGCGTCGCGCTGCTCGCGCGCGGTGACGCCCGAGAGCACGCTGAAGGTGACGCGCAGGTCCTCGCTGATGAGGTGGCGCTGCTCCCGAAAGGCGCGCTGGTGGGCCGCGAGCGACTCGGGGCCGATGACGAGGTAGCCGATCTGCGCCGCGTACCGCGCGATGGGGATCTGCACGTCCACGAGGACGGCCCCCTCGCGCTCGAGCTCGCGCAGCGCCCCCCGGCACACGCTCGCGACCGGGATGCTGGCGTCGCGCCACTCGGCCTCGTCCACGCCGATGCGCAGGCCGCGCACGCCGGCGCCGAGGAGCGCGCCGAAGCCGCCGGGGGGCGGCGGGGGCGCCCACGCGGTGAGGTCGTCGTCGGGGTCGGGCTCGCCCGCGACGGCGTCGAGGAAGAGGGCGAGATCGGCCGCGCAGCAGGCGATCGGGCCGGCGTGGGCGACCGAGCCCTTGAAGCCGTCGCCGGCGCGGCTCACCCGGCCGAAGGTCGGCTTGATGCCGACGACGCCGTTCAGCGCGGCGGGCGTGCGGATCGAGCCGCCGCCGTCGCCGCCCGCCGCGAGCGGCGCGAGGCCGAGCGCGACGCCCACCGCGGAGCCGGTGGAGG
>JAICEP010000873.1 GCA_025924095.1 Sorangium sp. | reverse complement strand
GGCGATACCGCGCCGCCCGCTCTCCAGACGGGCGATACCGCGCCGCCCGCTCTCCAGACGGGCGATACCGCGCCGGCCGCTCTCCAGACGGGTGATACCGCGCCAGGCGCCATGCAGGCGGGCGATACCGCGCCGGAAGCGCGCGACATCACAGCTCTGCTCGGCGGGCTGCCCTACACGTACGTGATGTCGCGCTCCCCCACCCCGCCGCTCTATGCGCGCCTGCCGAGCGAGGATGAGCAGCGCGGCGCCGAGCCCGATCTCGCCGCGCACCTGCTCCGCGCCGCGACCGCCGCGCGCGCGCCGGACTTCGTCGCGCCGCCGCCCCTCGACGCGACCCCCTCGGTCCTGCTCTACGGCCGTCCGGCGCCCGGGCTCGCCGGCGACCGCCGTGCGCCCGACGCGCTCGTCCTGGGCCGCGCCCGGACGCGCTCCGGCTTCGCGCTGCTCTCGACCTTCGAGCACGACGGGCGCCGCTTCGGCCTGACCACCGACCTGGCCGCCCTGCCGCTCGACCGCACACGCGTCATCCGGCCGAGCGCCTTCTCCGGGCTCCTGCTCCCGGAGGACGTCCCCCTACCCGTCGCCTTCTCCCGGCGCCGCCACGCCGTGCGCCTCGTCCCGGGCGAGCGCGGCGGCCTCACCCGCGCCCCGCTCCGCTTCCGCGAGGCGCTCCCGCTGTCCGGCGCCTCCCGGCGCGTCGGCGGCATCGATTACCTCGAGGCGCGGGACGGCTCGCTCGTCCGCGCCGACGACCTCGTGCGCGTCGACCCGCTCCCCAGGACGCCCGCGTGGGCGGTGCGCGGGCGCAAGTGGATCGACGTCTCCATCCACCAGCAGAGCCTCGTCGCGTACGAGGGCACCCGCCCTGTCTATGTGACCCTTGTCTCGACCGGGGCGGACGGCCTCGGCGACCCCGAGACGACGCGCTCGACGATCCAGGGCCTGTTCCGCATCCACACGAAGCACGTCACGGTCACGATGGATGGCGACGAGGAGGAGGAGGATCCGTTCGACTTCCGCGACGTGCCGTTCGTCCAGTACTTCACCGGGGGCTTCGCGTTCCACGCCGCCTACTGGCACGACGATTTCGGCACCGCGCGCAGCCATGGCTGCGTGAACCTCTCTCCGCTCGACGCCGCCTGGCTGTTCGAGTGGACGACCCCCGAGGTGCCGGCCGACTGGCACGGCGCGCTCTCGCTGCGGAAGGGCACGCTCGTCTCCATCCGTCCGTGAGCCGGCCCATCCGCCCGTGAGCCGGCCCATCCGCCCGTGAGCCGCGGCGCTCGCCGGCGCTGTGCCCCTTCCGTCTTTCGCGCCGTTCGAAGGCACGCTACACGCTGGCTCCATGGCCACGCAGGAGCCCCTCTCGCTCGATCAGCTCATGGCGATCGATCCGCTGCTCTCCGACGAGGAGCGCATGATCCGCGACGCCGTCCGTCGCTTCGTGCGCGAGCGGTACCTGCCGCGCGCCGCGAGCCTGTTCGCCCGGGAGGAGTTCGCGACCGACCTCATCCCCGAGATCGCCGCGCTCGGCCTGCTCGGCGGCTCGCTGACCGGCTACGGCTGCGCCGGTATGAACTCGGTCGCTTACGGCCTCGCGCTGCAGGAGCTCGAGTACGGTGACAGCGGCCTGCGCAGCTTCGTCAGCGTCCAGGGCTCGCTGGCGATGTATCCGATCTGGAAATACGGCTCCGAGGAGCAGAAGCAGCGCTGGCTGCCGGGGATGGCCGCCGCCGAGCTGATCGGCTGCTTCGGCCTGACCGAGCCCGACAGCGGCTCGGATCCGAGCTCGATGAAGACGCGCGCCCGGAAGGACGGGAGCGCTTATGTGCTCACGGGCACGAAGATGTGGATCACGAGCGCGCCGATCGCGCACCTCTGCGTCGTGTGGGCCAAGGTGGATGACGGAGGGGCCGAGTCGATCCGCGGCTTCGTGGTGGAGCGAGAGATGAAGGGGCTGGAGACGCCGCTCATCCACGGCAAGATGAGCCTGCGCGCGAGCCCGACCGGCGAGATCGTCCTGAACGAGGTGCGCGTCCCGGAGGAGAACGTGCTGCCGGGGGTGGTCGGCCTGAAGGGCCCGCTCGGCTGCCTGACGCAGGCGCGCTTCGGGATCGCGTGGGGGGCGCGCGGCGCCGCGCGCGCCGGCGACGAGACAGCCGGCGCCAAAGCGCGCGAGCGCGGCCAGGTCGGCCCGCCGAGCGCGACGCGGCAGCGCAACCAGGCGGAGG
>JAICEP010000872.1 GCA_025924095.1 Sorangium sp. | reverse complement strand
CGCTCGTGGTAGGCGATCGTGTAGGGGCCGTCGAAGCCCTCCCGCGTCAGGCACTCCTCGTAGCGGAGCTCCCCCGCCTCGCTCTGGAGGGCGATGTGGTGCTTGCGCGGGACGCTCCCGGCGACGACGCGATCGAGCATCAGCCGCTCCCTTCCCCTTTCTGCTGCCGCTCGATGCTCTCGAACAGCGCCCGGAAATTGCCGGCGCCGAAGCCGCGGTCGCCCTTGCGCTGGATGAGCTCGAAGAAGAACGGCCCCGCGTCGGGATCGCGGTGCGTGCCGGCCGACTCCTTGAGGAAGATCTGGAGGAGATAGGACTTCGCGCCGTCGCCGTCGACAAGCACCTCGAGCTCCCGCAGCGCCGCCACGTCCTCGTCGAGCTGCCCGACGCCGAGCTGCTGCAGGCGCTCGGGCAGCAGGTCGTAGTAGGCGGCCGGGGTCGGCATGAACTCCACCCCTCGGCCGCGCATCCCGCGCACGGCCGCGAGGAGGTCGTCCGCGGCGAGCGCCACGTGCTGCACCCCGTCGCCGCGGTGCTCCTCGTTGAAGACGTTGATCTGCGAGCTCTTGAAGTAGGGCCGATAAGGCTCGTTGTTCGCGAACTTCACGCCCGAGCCCGGGTCCCACATCACGGCCGATCGCAGGCCCGAGCCGTGATCGGCGTCCTTCGCGACGTCGTTCGTGTGGAACGCGATCTTCCAGAACGGCTCGAGCCCGAGCACGTGTTCCATCCAGAGCAGGGCGGACGCCATCGTCTGGAAGTTCGAGGTGATGTGATCGAACCGGGCGATCCCGAAGCGGTTCTCGCCGCCGCGCGGCGCGTCGTGGGCCACGCAGCCGGGGAACAGGGCCCGGTAGCCGCGCCGCTCCACGAAGCGGAAGGTGGTGTCGCCGAACGGCGTCGTGATCGAGAACGACGCGAACGTGCCGCCCTCGTCCGTCGCCCGGTGGATCTCGTCGATCGGCGTGCCCCCGCGGCCTTCGAGCAGCCGGAAGGCGCGGTCCACGTCCTCCACCTCGAAGATGATCGTGCCCACCCCGTCGGGGTGCTTGCGCAGGTAGCGCCACGCCCGCCCGCCCTCGCCGAGCGGCTGCGAGCAGACGATGGCGCACTCGCCGGCCTGGAAGACGACCGACCGCTGCGCCGCCGCCGCCGTGAGCTCCGGCGAGCTCGCGGCGATCTCCTGGAAGTCGAGCTTCTCCGTGTAGAACCTGCGGCTCCGCTCCAGGTCGCGCACGTAGTAGTGCAGCGCCTCCACCCGCTTGATGCCGATCGACTCCACCTTGGCCATCCGGTCCTCCGTCGCGAGGGGGTACGCAGGGGGCGAGCTACGCGCCGGCGGCGACCGCGTCGGCCTGGCGGTCGGCGTGGGCGGCCTGGAAGGCGGGCAGCGCCATGCATGCCGCCTCGATCCGCGTGAGGGTCGAGAGCGGCGCGAGGTCGACCCCGTGGCGTCGCGCATTGTAAAGCTGGGGCACGAGGAACACGTCCGCCACCGTGACCTGATCGCCGACGCAGAACTGGCCGCAGAGCTCGACCGCCGCGGCCTGGAACGCGGCGAGCCCCGACGCGATGAAGCGCCTCGCGAACGCCTTCTCATCACCGCCGAGCTCGCTCTGCACGTATTTCAGGGTGGCGGTGTTCTGCATCGGCTGCGTGCCGGAGTTGACCATCTCGACGAGCTGCCGCGCCTTGGCGCGCAGGTACGGATCCGCGGGCAGGAGCGGCGGCGCGGGGAACAGCTCCTCGAGCAGCTCGATGATCGCCACCGACTGCGACACGCGCCGGACGGCGCCGCCCTGCTCGAACTCGAGCAGCGGCACCTGCGCCATCGGGTTCTTGGCCCGGTAGTCGTCGCGGAGCTGCTCGCCGCCGTCCCGGACGAGGTTCACCGGCCGGTACGCGTGCGGGGCGCCCTTGTGGGCGAGGGCGATGCGCACGCGCCAGCTGCACGAGCTGCGCCAGTAGCCGTAGAGCGTGAGCCCCTGGATCGCGGCGCTCATCCGGCCACCACCCGCTGCGCGATGCGCCCGAACAGGCTCTCGCCCGAGCGACTCAGCATCTCGATCATGATCGTGTCTCCTGGCTTCATGAAAGGCGTCCTCGCCGCGCCGTGCGAGAGGATCTCGAGCATGCGCTGCTCGGCCAGGCTCGACACGCCGCGCGCCGGATCGCGGTTCGAGACGGTGCCGCTGCCGAGGAGGGTCCCGGCCGTGAAGCTGCGGGTCCGGGCGACGTGCTCGACAAGAT
>JAICEP010000871.1 GCA_025924095.1 Sorangium sp. | reverse complement strand
GCGCGCGAA
Source organism: Sorangium sp. (assembly GCA_025924095.1). Lineage (GTDB taxonomy): Bacteria > Myxococcota_A > Polyangia > Polyangiales > Polyangiaceae > Sorangium. Next base: position 2,274 of record JAICEP010000871.1, on the reverse strand, counting down.
CCGGTCAAGAGAGAACGAGCCCGCGGCCGCGACGGGCGCACGGAGCCGTCCCCCCAAGGACGCCCCGAGCGCCGGCGAGGACGCGCTCAAGCGGCTCGCGCGAGGGCTATCTTTTCCGTCTGCCCCGCCGCGTAGAAGCGTCGAAGCGCGGCGAACAGCTCGGCGTGCCGGCCGCGGCGGGCAAACTCGGCCTCCAGCCGGCCCGCGAACCGCGCCGCGAGGTCGTTCGCGATCCGGTAGCGATCGCCGGTCTCCGTGCCCGGGGGATCCATGAAGGTGACGCGCTCGAACAGGTGGGCGCGGATCCGCGCGGCGCGCTCGGGCTCGAAGCACGCGGGCCCCGGTGGAGCGACCTCGCGGCGGCGCCGGAGCGGCGGGCCCGGAGGCTCCACCTCCTCGGCCAGGCCGCCGTGGACGAGCAGCACGTACTTGTCCACCTCGGCCTGGAGCTCGAGCTCGAGCTGGGTCGCCGGGAGCTCCCTGCGCGCCCGCTCGGCCACATAGATGAAGTGGCTCACCCCCTCGACGATCTGGCAGATCTCGTCGAACGTCCCCTCTCGCCCCCGCGTGATCGCGCGGCGGGGCAGGTGCAGCGCCACCTCGATGTCCCCGTCCGCGTGCCGGATCAGCAGCGCTTCGCGCGCCCTTCCGTCCGTCGGCCGGATGAAATCGTCGACGGCGGGCGCGTCGTCGAGCGCGTAGGTGCGCGCGAGGTGCTGCTGGATCCGACCGGGGAAGGTCGCGCCCGGCATCAGTTGAGCCCGCCCGTGCCACGGCCCGGCACGATCCCACGCGCCCCGAGCTCTTCGGCGAGGCGGCTGGAGCCGGTGCGGACCCAGCGCTCGTACAGCCGGAGCACCGAGCGCTCGTCCCGAGCACCGGACGCGAGCGTGCCGTCGGCCACATCGTTCAAGACGCTCACGAAGCGCTCGAATTTCTCGGCCATCTCCGAAAGGACATCCGGGCCCTGGCCGACGCGCGCGTTGAGGCGCAGCATAGCGGCGGCATGGTGGTAGGCGGTCGACCCGACCCCGACCACGTAGCCGCGATCGACGCCCTTGAGCTCGATGTGGCCGCCGAAGAAGCCGACCACATAGAGGACGCCGTCGCCGAGGTTACGCAGCCGGCGGAAGCGCTCGGCTCCGGAGGCCTCCAGGGCATCGCGCAGGAGAAAGGTCAGGGGTTGGTTGAAGGCGGACTCGGCGTGCTCGTCCGGGTGAGCGAAAGCACAAAGCAGGCTGACCAGGTAACTCGACGCCGCCTCGGTCGCGGCGACGTTCCGAACTCGGAGCGCCTCGTCCACAACCTCTTGGAAGTAGCGGGTCATGCTCGGGGACACAGAGATCGCTTGGCTCACGGGGGCACCTCACCTGCGCGGGCGCCCTGGATACCGACGTAACCCGGGCCACCGCGCGCTCAGGCCAACCAGACACGTCCTGTCGGCCTCCATCGGGCTGGAGACCGTGAGGGCGTCGCGTCACGCTGCTGCCGCATTTCCGCCCTCATAGGCTCACTCTAGCCGATGACCCTGACCGAGCCCAGCCTGACGCCCCGCACCTTTCCTTGGGATCTTCAGCATTTACAGCCACCCCAGCGCCTGGCTGCTAGCCCGCAAAGTGCCGGACTGGCCCGCGCTTGACACCCCGGAGAGGGTGGCTATCTTCCGCGCGCTCGCTAGCACTCCCATGAGGTGAGTGCTAGCAAAGTGCCCAGACTGCAATCGTATGGGACCTTGCGGCAGCTCAGGCGGGCTGTCTGGGTCCCGCCGTCTCGAGGGACGCGGCCGCTCGTCCCCGGAGGATTCGCAAGATGAAGATTCGACCGCTCCAGGACCGCGTGATCGTTCAGCGCGTGAAGGAAGAAGAGAAGACCAAGGGGGGTCTCTACATCCCGGACACGGCGAAGGAGAAGCCGATCGAGGGCACGGTCATCGCCGTCGGCAACGGCAAGGTCGGCGAGGACGGCACCGTGCGGAAGCTCGACGTCAAGGAGGGTGATCGCATCCTCTTCGGCAAGTACTCGGGCACCGAGGTGAAGATCGACGGCGAGGAGCACCTCATTCTCCGCGAGGACGACATCCTCGGCGTGATCGAGAAGTGACGCGGGCGACAGCAGGAACGTAGGAGAGACACCATGGCAGCCAAGGAAATCATCTACAACGAGTCCGCCCGCAGCATGATCCTCGCGGGGGTCAACGCCCTCGCCGACGCGGTCAAGGTCACCCTCGGCCCGAAGGGGCGCAACGTCGTCATCGAGGAGAGCTTCGGCTCGCCG
>JAICEP010000870.1 GCA_025924095.1 Sorangium sp. | reverse complement strand
TTGGTATACGCACCGGGTTTAGGTTCCGGCGCCGCGAGGCTTGGGGGTTCGAGTCCCCCCTCGTGCACCACGGCTTAAATCCTGGAGGACTCGACCTCCTTGCGGCGCGACGTGCCCCGTCGTTTCCCGGGGCGGCTCGCCGGGGCGGCTCGGGCTGAGCGGGGTCGCCGGTGCGCGGGCGGGGTCGGCCGGTGCGTGGACGCGGCCCGCTGGGCGTGCGGGAGTGAGCCTGCGCCGGAGCGCGTGTCCGACGGCGGAGGCGGAGGCCGGGCGGCGCCGGGGCCGCGGAGCCTCGGGCGGATCGCCTCGGCGGTGTCGTCGACGGAGCGCGCGGTCCAGGAATTGCGCGACGCCCGCGGCGCGACTACGTTCGCGTTCCTCGGCCGGACCCTTTCCTCCCACCTGACCGCCGCGGAGCCAAGGCACGTAAGATGTTCACTTGGGCGATGAAGAAGATTTTCGGCACCTCGCACGAGCGTGCCATCCGCCGCTTGCGACCCCGCGCCGAGGCGATCGGCAGGATGGAGCCGGAGCTGCAGAAGCTCTCGGACGCCCAGCTTCGGGCAAAGACGGCGGAGTTCAAGGAGAAGCTCTCCAACGGGGCGACGCTGGATGACATCCTGGTCCCGGCGTTCGCGGTCTGCCGCGAGGCGTCGAAGCGCGCGCTCAAGATGCGCCATTACGACGTGCAGCTCATCGGCGGGATGGTGCTCCACAACGGCAGCATCGCCGAGATGCGCACCGGCGAGGGCAAGACGCTGGTCGCGACGCTCCCCTGCTATCTGAACGCCCTCGAGGGCAAGGGCGTCCACGTCGTCACGGTGAACGATTACCTGGCGCGGCGCGACGCCGAGTGGATGGGCAAGCTCTATGGCTTCCTCGGCCTGTCGACGGGCGTGGTCGTCAATCAGCAGGGCGACGCGGAGAAGCGCGACGCGTACCGCTGTGACATCACGTACGGCCAGAACAACGAGTTCGGCTTCGATTACCTGCGCGACAACATGAAGTTCTCGGCGCTCGAGTACGCGCAGCGCCCGCTGCACTACGCGATCGTCGACGAGGTCGACTCCATTCTCATCGACGAGGCGCGGACTCCGCTCATCATCAGCGGCCAGGGGGAGCGCTCGAGCGACAAGTACCGCTCGATCAACGAGGTCATTCCCCAGCTCCGGAACGAGGAGCACTACGCCGTCGACGAGAAGGGTCACTCGGTGACGCTGACCGACGAGGGCGTGGAGACGGCGGAGCGGCTGCTCGCGGCGCTCAAGGTGCTCAAGGGCACGAACCTCTATGACCCGGTGAACCTCGAGACGCTGCACATCCTGAACCAGTGCCTGCGCGCGCACACGCTCTACAAGCGCGACGTCAACTACATGGTACGCGACGGCAAGGTGCTCATCATCGATGAGTTCACCGGCCGCGTCCTCGCGGGCCGCCGGTGGTCGGACGGCCTGCACCAGGCCGTCGAGGCGAAGGAGAACGTCCGGATCCAGGAGGAGAGCCGGACGATGGCGACGATCACCTTCCAGAACCTCTTCCGGCTGTACAAGAAGCTCTCCGGGATGACCGGCACCGCGGACACGGAAGCGGCGGAGTTCCACAGCACGTACAAGCTCGACTGCGTCATCATCCCCACGAACAGGCCGGTGGTCCGCGTCGACTACGAGGATCTCGTCTACAAGACCGAGAAGGAGAAGTTCACGGCGGTCATCAACGAGATCCTCGAGAAGCACGAGCTTGGCCAGCCGATCCTGGTGGGCACGACGAGCGTCGAGAAGAGCACCGCGATCAGCCGGATCCTGACGAAGCGGGGCGTGAAGCACAACGTGCTGAACGCGAAGCACCACGAGAACGAGGCCTACGTGGTCGCGCAGGCGGGCCGCAAAGGGGCCATCACGGTGTCGACCAACATGGCGGGGCGCGGGACGGACATCATCCTGGGCGGCAACGCCGAGATGCTCGCGAAGCTCAAGTTCAAGGAGCAGAACCGCCAGGCCGAGGCGGAGCCCGAGGCGTTCGAGGAGCTGGTCGAGGAGCTCAGGAAGGAGTGCACCGCGGAGGGCAACGAGATCCGCGAGATCGGCGGGCTGTACATCCTGGGCACCGAGCGGCACGAGTCGCGCCGCATCGACAACCAGCTGCGCGGCCGCGCCGGCCGCCAGGGCGATCCCGGAACGTCGAAGTTCTACCTGTCCCTCGAGGACGATCTCATGCGCATCTTCGCCGGGGATCGGGTGAAGAACCTGATGGAGCGGATGGGCATGCCCGACGACGAGCCCATCGAGC
>JAICEP010000869.1 GCA_025924095.1 Sorangium sp. | reverse complement strand
CTACGACAGCCCGTACCTGCGCGCCTGCCAGGAGCGCTCCGTGCTCGAGGCGGACGCGTGCCTCGTCGTCAGCGAGGCGTGGCGGAGGACGCTCCGGGCCGATCTCGGCGTCGACGCGGCGATCCTCCCGAACGGCGTGAGCCTGCGGCGCTACTCGCCGGCGCCGGACGGACGGGACGCCGAGCTCCGGGCGCGGCTCCACGCCACGGGGTCGCCGCTCTACGTGACCGTGGGCGGCGTCGAGCCGCGCAAGAACTCGATCGGCCTGCTCAAGGCGTTCCTGTCGGTGCGGAGGCGGCTGCCCGGAGCCCAGCTGATCATCGCGGGCGGAGAGACGCTGTTCGATTACGCGCCCTACCAGCGCGAGTTCGAGGCGCTCGCGCGGGAGCACGGCGTGTGGCCGGCGGGCGCGTCGCCGGCGGGCGCGCCGCCGCCGCCGCTCGTCCTCGCGGGCGTGCTCCCCGACGCGCTGATCCCGCCGCTCTACCGCCTGGCCGACGCGTTCGTCTTCCCGTCCGTCCGCGAGGGGTTCGGGCTCGTCCTGCTCGAGGCGATGGCCTCGGGCGCGCCGGTGGTGAGCTCTGCTCAACCTCCCTTCACCGAGTTCCTCCGAGACGGCGAGAGCGCGCTGCTCGTCGATCCCTCGAGAACAGAGGATCTCGCGCGCGCCATGGAGGCTATCCTGGAGGAAGGCGTGAGGCGGCGCCTGCGCGCCGCGGCCCTCGAGGCCGCGGCGCGGTACACGTGGGAGCGCTCGGCGCACATCGCGGCCGGCGTCTACCGCGAGTTCCTGGGATCCCGCCGGAGCTAGAGCGACGTATGCCGGAGATGCGCTTCGTGATCGAGTGGCCGGGCGGCGAGCACCAGGTCTGTTACTCTCCGTCGCTCGTCGTGAAAGAGCACCTCGACGTCGGGGAGAGCTACACAATCGACGATTTCGTGTCGCGTTGCCGGAAGGCGCTCGAGCTCGCGAGCGAGCGGGTGCTCAAGAAGTACGGGTTCCCCTGCAACCTGGCGCGGGCGGAGGCGGCGCGCATCGCGAGCACGGCCGCGCGATTCCACGGCCAGAGCGGGGCCAAGGTCCGGGTCCTCAGGTTCGTCGAGTGACGGAAGGAGCAGTCGATGGTGTCGAAATCGAAGATGGAGCGCCTCCTCAGCGAGCGCCATTTCCTCGTGTCCGCCGAGCTGACGCCCCCGCGTCACCACGACCTGGAAAAACTGCTGAAACACGCCCGGAACATGGCGGGGCATGTCGATGTGGTGCAGATCAACGATCACCTGCTCTCCCAGGCGCGCTGCGCCAACATGGCCGTCGGCCATTTCGTGAAGCAGGAGGGGCTCGAGCCGGTGCTCCAGTTCTCGCTCCGCCACAAGAACAAGATCGCCCTCCAGGGCGACCTCCTCGGGATGGCGGCGCTCGGGCTCTCGAACATCATCGTCCTGGGCGGCTATCCGTGCGCCATCGGCTCGGATCCCGACGCCAAGGAGGTGAGCGACGTCGACAGCTTCGCGGCGATCGAGCTGACCCGCCGGCTGACGCGCGAGGGGAAGCTCTTCAACGGAGACGTCATCTCGCCGGCGCCCTACTTCCACGTGGGGACCATCGATTTCCCGTGCGCGGAGCAGGCGATCGCCGGGGCGATGGACCGGCTCAGCGCGAAGATCGACGCGGGCGCGAGCTTCATCCAGGTGCAGGCGGTGTTCGAGCTCGCGTCGATGCGCCGCTGGATGGCGGCGGTGGTCGAGCGCGGGTTCCACGAGCGCGCGCACTTCATCGCGGCGATTTTCCCGTTCGCCGGCGTGGATCGGCTGAGCTTCCTGCAGAAGGTGCCGGGCCTCGTGGTCCCGGAACACCTGATCGAGCGCGTGCGCCAGAGCGGCGACGCCGAGGGGGAGAGCTACCGGATCACGCTGGAGCTCGTCCGGGGGCTCCGCGACATCCCGGGGCTCTCGGGCATCCACATGCGCTCCATCGGCGCGGAGGACTGGGTGCCCCGGCTGGTCGAGGACGCGGGGCTCCGGCGAGCGGCGTGAGCCCCTGCGGGCGTCGGCTCACGCCTTGTGCGCGATCCAGAGCAGCGCGAGGCCGTTCATCCTGCGCTCGCGGCGATCGACCTCGAAGCCCGCGCCGCTCAGATCGGCGCTGAGCCGGTCCTCGGTGTGGCGGTAGGTGACCTCCGCCGCGTCGGCCCCCCCGAGCCGACCCGGGGGCCGCGGAGGGGTGTTACCGTGGGGGCGCCGGGAGCCCGCCCGCGCGACCCCGCGACAACCCCGCGCCCGCGCCAGGCGCGCCACCCCG
>JAICEP010000868.1 GCA_025924095.1 Sorangium sp. | reverse complement strand
GGACATTCCAGGTCATCGCGTCGGAGTGGGTCGCCGCTCCACCGGACACGCCATAGCGGAACCCCGTCGTGCGGACGAGCGTCGTGGAATAGCCCTTCGTGCTTCCGAAGCGGCTCCGGATCTGATCCTCGTACTCATCGACATTCAGCTGTGCACCTTGAGCCGGTGTGCTGAACCCCGCCGTCGCGGCGACGAGCGACAGGGCTCCGAGGGCGTGAAAGAAGACGCGGGTAGTCGAGCGGCGTGACGATGCGAACATGGGCTTCTCCTTGCGGGACATGGGGGCTGGACCAGTCGAGCCTGGCCCTGAAGGTCGAATGAGTCATCCTCGCGAGGCGCGGAAAGGAGCGCCGAGAGGTCAGGCGGTGGCAAAGCGCGTCGGGGTCACGGACAGGAGCTCGACACGCGCCCTGGGCAGAGCAGAGTGCACGGCGTGTGCCGGCGTGAGATCGCGGCGATATCGCCCGCGGCCCCGCGCAGGGACGCGCGGGGAGACGGATCGAGCGGCGCAGCTGGAGGCTCGAGCCGCCAGCTCTGGCGCTCTCAGCCCTCATCCCGGGTGGTGGCCGGAGTCATTCACATGAAGGCGGGAAGGCGCGAAAGCTGGTCATGCGCCTGATGGTGTTCGACAGAAGCAAGCTCTGACGACCACCTCCTCCTGAGGGGATCTCTCAGGGGACAGGGGTCGAGCGCTGCAGCGCCTCGGCCAGCAGCGACCGGTAGAGCGGCGAGCCGTCGCGCAGCGACTCGTGCGTGCCCACCGCCGCGACCCTGCCCTCGTCGAGCAGCACGTTGAACGTCGACCTGAGGAGATGCGGCCCGTGGGTCACGACGATCGCGGTGCGCCCGGCGGCGACCTCGCACACCGTGCGCAGGAGCGCCTCGGCGGTCGCGCCCGGCAGGCCCGCCTCCGGCTCGTCCAGCACGAAGACGCGCGGCTCGCGCAGCAGCACCCGCGCGAGCAGCAACCGCCGCGCCTCGCCGCCGGACAGGCTCGGCGGCGACGTGCGCACCTCGGTCGCGATCCCGCGCGCCGGCCGCGTCCCCGCCGGCCTGTCCGACCCCCCCGCCAGCTCGTCGAGCTCCACCCGGCGAAGCGCCTCGCGCATGCGGTCCTCCGAGGGCGCGGGCGCGAGGCCGAGCGCGAGGTTGTCCGCGATGCTCCGCTCGAACAGCCGCGCCGACTGGCCCACCACGCCGAAGAGCCGCGGCAGCTGCTCGGGCGGGATCTGCCGGAGATCGACGCCTCCCACGGAGATCGCGCCCGACGACGGCTCGTCCAGGCGCAGGAGCAGGCGCAGGAGCATCGATTTGCCGCTGCCCGAGCGGCCGCAGACGCCGACCACCACGCCGGCGGGAATGGAGAGCGACACGTCCTCGAGCACCGGACGGCTCGCGCCCGGCGGGGTGAAGGTGACCCGCTCGAAGACGATCGCCAGAGGCCCCATGGCCCCGCCGTCCAGGCCGGCCGCGGGGGCGCCGCCCGGACGCGGCGGGTGCTCCGGCAGGCGCAGCAAGGCGAGCGTCGCGCGCAGCAGCGGGGCGCGCTCGAGGAAGCCGGCGCGGAGCGCGTCGAGCGCCTCGAGGCGCGCCATCAGGAGCGGCACAACGAGCAGGAGCTCGCCGATCTCGCCCGCGCCGGCGTCCCCGCGGGAGGCCGCGATCGCCGCCACGATGACGAGCGGCGAGAGCGCCGCGAGCACGCCCTTGATCTGGCCCGAGACCGCGAGCGCCTGGCCGAAGCGGCGGCGCGCGTCCGCGACCCGGTGCGCCGCCCCGGCGAGCTCGCCCTCCGCCTGGGCGCGGGCGCCGAGCAGGCGCAGGTCCTCCGCGCCCGCGAGCGCCTCGCCGAGGGCGCCGAAGACGGCCGTGTCGGCGTGCTGCATCTCCCGCATCGCGCGCGCCACGCGGCCCGAGGCGCGATCCGCGGCGAGGCGCGAGGCCGCGAAGAGCGCCGCGCCGCCCGCGAGGACGAGCGCCATGCCGCTCGAGACGAGCGACGCGGCGAGCACCGCGAGCGTCGCGAGCGCCTGGGGCAAGCCGGTGGCGAAGGCGACCCCGAAGTCGGCGACGAGGCCGGCGTCGCGCGCGATCGCGAGCCGCACGATCTCGGCGCCCCGCGCGGGCGGCGCGGGCCTCGCACCGGAGCCGGCCGGCGGCCGGGGCGCCGCGGCGGGCCCCGCCGCCTGGGCGTCCAGGAGGGCGCGCCCCGCGGCGTCGACGTCCCGGGGCGAGGCGGAGAGCGCCGCGCGGAAGAGCGCGACGCGGAGCGCGGCGGTGAGGTCGCCGGCGAGCTCGGAGC
>JAICEP010000867.1 GCA_025924095.1 Sorangium sp. | reverse complement strand
CGCGGCCGCGAGCGCGCGCTCGAGCGCCGCGTCGCCGATCGCGTCGCCGCCGATGCGGATGCGCTCGGCGAAGCGGGACAGGTGGGGCGACGTGTAGAGCCCGGTCCGGAGCCCGGCCGCGCGCGCGACCGACACGACCATCGCGCACACGCTCCCCTTGCCGTTGGTGCCGGCGACGTGCACAGCGGGGAGCTCGGCCTGGGGGTCGCCGAGCGCCGCGAGCGCCTCGCGCGCCCGGTCGAGCCCGAGCACCATGCCCCGCGGCGCCCGCTGCCCCAGCGCCGCGAGCAGCGCCGGGAGCCGCGGCGCCGCCGAGCTCATCGCCGCGCCTGGCGATGGCCTACGAGGTGCTGGAGCAGCGTGCCGATGTACGCCTTCATCTCGGGGCGCGGCACGATGGCGTCGACCATCCCGTGATCGAGCAGGAACTCGGCCCGCTGGAAGCCCTCCGGCAGCGTCTGCCGGATCGTGTTCTCGATGACCCGGGGGCCGGCGAAGCCGATGAGCGCCTTCGGCTCGGCGATGTTCACGTCGCCGAGGAAGGCGAAGCTCGCCGCCACGCCGCCCGTGGTCGGGTGGAGCAGCACCGAGAGGAACGGGAGCCGCGTCTTGCGGTAGCGCTCGAGCGCGGCGACGCTCTTCGCCATCTGCATCAGCGAGAGGATGCCCTCCTGCATCCGCGCGCCACCCGACGACTGGAGGAGCACCACCGGGAGCTCCTCCCGCGTCGCGCGCTCGAACAGCCTCGTGATCTTCTCGCCGACGACGGAGCCCATGCTCCCGCCCATGAAGGCGAAGACGAACGCGCCGTACGCGACGTCGCGGCCGTCCAGCCTGGCCCGGCCGATCTCGATCGCCTCCTTCGCGCGCCCCTTCTTGTGGAGCGCCGCGACGCGGTCCCGGTAGCTCTTGCCGTCGCTGAACCGGAGCGGATCGTTGGGGACGAGGTGGTCGTCCCACTGGGCGAGCTCGCCGTCGTCGAGCAGGAGCCTCCGCCACCCCTCGGCGTCGAGCTTGTGGTGGTGGCCGCACTGCGAGCACACCTCGAAGGTGCGGGCGAGCTCGGAGGCGTCGTGCGTGTGCGAGCAGCCGTCGCAGCGACGGAACACGCCCGCTCCCAGCGAGCGCTTCTCGCTCGCGTCGGTCGTCGGCAGGGTCTTTTCGGGCCAGGTCATCGGCGAACCCTCAGGCGCCCCGCTGGCCCATCTCCTGGACATCGGAGGGGACCCGGAGCGTTGGTTGTGTCTTCTCCTGCACCTCTCGGGCGCTCACGCCGGGCGCGAGCTCGCGCAGCACGAGCCCCTCGGGCGTCACGTCGAGCACGGCGAGATCGGTGATGATCCGGTGGACCACGCCGCGCCCGGTGAGGGGCAGCGCGCACTCGGTCAGGATCTTCGGCGCGCCGTTCTTCGCCGCGTGATCCATGATCACGACGACGCGCTTCGCGCTCACCACGAGATCCATCGCCCCGCCCATCCCCTTCACCATCTTGCCGGGGATCATCCAGTTGGCAAGATCGCCCTTCTCGGAGACCTCCATGGCCCCGAGGATCGCGAGGTCGATGTGGCCGCCCCGGATCTGCGCGAACGACTCGGCGCTCGAGAAGATCGCCGAGCCGGGGAGCATCGTCACGGTCTCCTTGCCGGCGTTGATGAGGTCCGGGTCCTCGGCGCCCTCGACCGGGTACGGGCCGATGCCGAGCAGCCCGTTCTCGCTCTGGAGCACCACCTCGACCCCGGCGGGGATGTAGTTGGCGACGAGCGTCGGCATCCCGATGCCGAGGTTGACGTAGTAGCCGTCCTTGAGCTCCAGCGCGGCGCGCTGCGCGATCTGTTCCCGCGTGAGTCCCATCGTCTCCCCTGTCCCGGCGCCGCGCCTAGGCGGCCGACGCCTTGCGCACCGTGCGCCGCTCGATCCGCTTCTCGTGGCGCTCGCCCTGGAAGATCCGGTGAACGAAGATCCCGGGCGTGTGGATGTGGTCCGGGTCGAGCGACCCGACCTCGACGAGCTCCTCGACCTCGGCGATCGTCACCTTCGCGGCCATCGCCATCATGGGGTTGAAGTTCATGGCGGTGTGGCGGTAGACGAGGTTGCCGAACCGGTCGCCCTTCCAGGCCTTCACGAGCGCGAAGTCGCCGCGGATGGCCGGCTCGAGCACGTAGTCGCGGCCGTCGAACTGCCGCACTTCCTTCTTCTCGGAGTACCTCTTCACCGTGCCGTCGGGGTTGTAGAGCACCGGCAGCCCGCCCTCGCTTAGGGCCGTGCCCGCCCCGGTCGGGGTTTAGAACGCCGGTATCCCGGCGCCCCCGGCGCGGATG
>JAICEP010000866.1 GCA_025924095.1 Sorangium sp. | reverse complement strand
CGTGGCGGAGGCGCTTTACAACGCGGCCACGTTCCTCGAGGAGGACCGCCCGGTGGCCGAGCGGGAGGCGATGCTCCGGAGAGCGCTGGAGATCGCCGAAACGGACCCGTCCGTGGAGGGGGCGCTGCTCGCGTCGATCCTCCACAACCTGGCGGTCGCGCGGGAGGCGCTCGGGGACGCGGCCGAGGCGGCGGGGCTGTACGAGCGCGCGCTCACCGCGCGGGAGGCGCTCGTCGGGGCCGCCCACCCGTCGCTCCGGCCGACCCTTGTCCGGCTCGCCCAGGTCCACCACGCCGCGGGGCGGCCCTCCGCGGCGCTGCCGCTCTACGAGCGGGCGTTCGCGCTGGCCGCGGCGGAGCTCGGGTCGGATCACCCGGTGGCCGCGGCGATCACGGCCTGGATGGACGAGGCGCGGAGCCGGAGCTGACGCGCCGCTCGGCCGGCGGCGGGCGGCGGGCCCCACCCGCCCGGCGGGCGCTCAGCGCTCGGACGGCGGGCGATCGCCGCCCTCGCGCCAGCGATCGACGAGCTCGGGGAGGACGGTCGAGGCCATCTGGAGCAGGTGCGCCATGTGGTGCTCCGGCGTGTTGCCCCGGAACCCGCGGACGCGGAGCTCGCCCACGCTCGCCTCGGTGGTCGGGGTCAGCTGCTTCTCGAGCTTCCTCGAGACAGCGCCCTCGGCCGCGCGCAGCCGCAGGTGCGGGGGAGCGTCGAACGCAGGCGCCCGCTCGACGGGGTGCCCGGCCGCCGCGCCGAGCAGGTAGTCGGCCGTCGCGCTGGAGCTGGCGTACGCGATCGGGTCGATCTCGGAGTGCGTGATCGTGAACAGCATCTGACCCGAGGCGGCGAGCTGCGCCGCGCGCGCGAACGACGCGAGCTGCAGGTGGTTGAGCCCGCTCGGGTGCCCGGGGACGAAGCCGCAGTGGATGCCGTCCGTGACGAGGACCGCGTCGAGCCGCTCGATGCCGCGGCGGAGCTCGAGGATCTTCGCGATCGCGCCGTAGCCCGCGCTCCACGAGGAGAGCGCGACGCGGCGGAGCCGCGGGGTCGGCAGCCCGCGCTGCGCGAGCGCCCGGTCGATGTCCGCGAGCAGGCTCTCGTACATGCCCGGCTGCGCGTACTGGTCCTCGTAGGCCCCCGAGCCGATGCCCAGGTTGATGACGGCGACCGCGGCGTTGAGCCCGGCGACCTCGGCGCTCTCGCGGACGAGCTGGGTGCTGCCGTGGAAGTGGAGCACGAGATCGTAGCTCGACCCGGTGGGCGTGAACGTCTCGGGCGTGAAGAGCACGCCGCCGCGGATCGACGCGTACCCGTCGTGCCGGATCTCGGGCGGCGGCGTCGCCCCTTGCCAGCGCGCGAACACCTCGGGCGCGACGAGCACCTTCGCCGCGGCGCCCTCGCGCGCGGAGCGCGACGCGAGGAGCAGCGCGCGGCTGACGGGCGTCATGGCGCGGAAGGCCTCGGCGTTGACCGGCATCCGCGCGGCGATCCCGCGGGCGGCCAGGACGACGACGACGAACACGGTCGCCGCGGCCAGGACGAACGCCCCGAGGGCGCTCCACCTGCGGGCGCGGCGCTCGTCCGGTGAGGGAGCCGACCAGGAGCCGTACGGCCCGGCCCCGGCCAGGTGCAGCGGCGCCCCCTGCAGCGCCGGATCGCCGAGGCCGGGAGCGAACCCCTGCTCGAGCGGGCCGGGCGCCGAGCCAAGGGGCGGCGGATCGAAGAGAGACCCTTGCTCCAGCGAACCGGGCAGCGGGTCGAGGGGGAGACCGCGATCCGGGGAACCCTGGACCACGGTGACGGGCGGCGGCGTGGGCGTCAGCGAGAGGTCCACAGGCGACCTGTCAGCGCGCACGTTTCCCTTCATTCGATGCGCCTCCTCAACGGGGACGTAGCGCTCGGCCTTCGCTGCCAGGCGCTGCTTCGTCTCGGTGAGCGCGTTGCACATGCGGCGCCGCGCTGCGTTTCTGCTCCTGCCATGAGCCCGGAAGGCGCCGTGGCAGCGGGAGGATCGACCAGCACGGCACGAAGCTCAAGCGGCAACCGTGCCGTACGCGCATATTTGAACGTGACGGTAATACTGTGTGTCCTGCTGGAACACGCGTGGGTGAGCCCGTCGGGCGGCGAAGCGAGGGGGCGAGAGGGAAGTGCTCGCGGCGGCGCGGGTGAGGTGCGCGCGGTGAACAGAGCACGGCGGCGATGCAACGCGCACTTGCACCGCTCTCCCCCACCCAGCAAGGTGCTCCGCGCTTGTTCCCCCGTGAGGCCCGCTTCCTGCTCGCAGCGACGCTGCTCCACGCTGCCATCCCGTGGCTCTCGCGGATCGCTGGCAGCCCCGCGCCGGCGCTCGTGGCCCGCTCGAGCGGCGCGGG
>JAICEP010000865.1 GCA_025924095.1 Sorangium sp. | reverse complement strand
GGAGCAGCCGGTGGGACCGGTGCTCGTGGAGGACACTGCGTTTTCGGTGATCGCGCGCCTGCGGCCGACGAACCGGATCACAGGGCCTGAAGCGCTGGACCGGGGGGCGGTGCGGGTGTTGACGACGATGAAGATGGCGGATGGCTGGCGGCGCGCCGGACGGCGGCAACGCGAGGCCCCGGAGGGCCGGCGGTGACCGGTCTCCGGGGCCGGCGGTGGACCCGGCCTTGGGCTGCCAGGCCGCCCCGCGCGGGCGTTCAGGTCGCGAGCTTCGCCCGCACCGCGCCGCCCATCGCCTGGGTCGACAGCTTGCCGCCGAGGTCCGCCGTCCTGGCGCCGCCGGCGATGGCCTGCGCCACGGCGCGCTCCAGCACGGCGGCCTCCTTGTCGAGCCGCAGCGAGTGCCGGAGCAGCATCGCGGTGCTCAGGATCGTGCCGATCGGGTTGGCGATCCCCTTGCCGGCGATGTCGGGCGCCGAGCCGTGGATCGGCTCGTAGACCCCGCGCGTGCCGTCGCCCAGCGACGCGCTCGGACAGAGCCCCAGCGACCCGGCCAGCACGGCGGCCTCGTCGGTCAGGATGTCGCCGAACATGTTCTCGGTGACGATGACGTCGAACGCCGACGCGGACGTGATGAGCCGCATCGCGCACGAGTCGACGAGCTGGTGCTCGACGCGGATCTCCGGGTGACGCGCGGCGACCTCGTTCGCCACCGTCCGCCAGAGCCGCGACGACTCGAGGACGTTCGCCTTGTCGACCGACGTGACGAGGCGCCTGCGCGACGACGCGAGGCGGAAGGCGAGCTCGACGACGCGCTCGATCTCCTCGTCCGTGTACTCGAGCGTGTCGACCGCGCGCCTGCGCCCGTTCACCTCCTCGCGGAGGCGCGGCTTGCCGAAGTAGAGCCCGCCCGTGAGCTCCCGGACGACAAGGATGTCGACGTCCGCGAGCCGCTCCGCCTTGAGCGGGGAGGCCTGGATGAGCTCCGGGAACAGGCGGATCGGCCGCAGGTTCGCGTACAGACCGAGGCCCTGGCGCAGCGCGAGCAGCCCCTGCTCGGGGCGGACGCTCGCGCTCGGGTTGTCCCACCTGGGGCCGCCGACCGCGCCGAGGAGGACGGCATCCGCCGCGCGGCACGCGTCGAGCGTCTCCGGCGTGAGCGCGGTGCCGGTGGCGTCGATGGCGCACCCGCCGATGAGGTGCTCCGAGTAGGTGAAGCTGTGGCCGAACTGGGAGGCGACAGCATCGAGGGTGGCGCGGGCTTCGGCGACCACTTCGACGCCGATGCCGTCGCCGGGCAAAAGAACGATATTGGCCTTCATGCGACCTCGCTGGCAGGCAACGTGGATGTGTACTGCTCTGGCTCTCTCGCTGCGAGCGTGAGCCCATACTCGATCCCGTCCGCGAGCGCATGCCAGGAAGCGTCGATGATGTTCATCGAGGCGCCGACGGTGCTCCACTGGCGCTGCGCGTTGCGGCTGTCGATGAGCACGCGCGTCGTCGCCGAGGTGCCGTCGCGCCCGTCGAGGATGCGGACCTTGTAGTCGACGAGCTGGATGTCGCGCACGGCCGGGAACACGGGCGCGAGCGCCTTGCGGAGCGCGCCGTCGAGCGCGTTGACGGGGCCGGACCCCTCGGCCGCCGTGATCACCACCTCGTCGCCGACCGCGATCTTGATCATGGCCTCGGCGAAGGTGCCGACGCCCTCGCGCTGGCCCGCGGTGACCTTGAAATCGAGCAGCCGGAAGGGCGGCTTGTAGCCCGGCGAGCTCCGGTGGAGCAGGAGCGCGACCGACGCCTCGGCCGCCTCGAACGAGGAGCCGCGCGCCTCGCGCTCCTTGATCTGCTCGAGCACCTCCACCTCGGCGCCGATCGGCACCTGGAGCCCGAACTCCTCGGCCTTGCTGAGGAGGTTGCCGCGGCCCGACAGCTCGCTCACCACGGTGCGCATCGCGTTGCCGACGAGCGCGGGGTCGACGTGCTGGTAGGACGCAGGCTCGCGCCGCATGGCCGCGACGTGCACGCCGCCCTTGTGCGCGAAGGCGCTCCGGCCGACGTAGGCCATGTGATCGTCGGGGGCGAGGTTCGCCACCTCGGCGACGTAGTGCGAGAGCTCGGTGATCCCGCCGAGCGCCCCCTCCGGCAGCGCCGGGAGGCCGAGCTTCAGCTCGACGTTCGGGATGATCGCGCAGAGGTTCGCGTTCCCGCAGCGCTCGCCGTAGCCGTTGATCGTGCCCTGGACGTGGCGGGCGCCCGCGCGCACGGCGGCGATCGAGTTGGCGACCGCGCACTCGCCGTCGTTGTGCACGTGGATCCCCAGCGGGACCTTCACGTGCTTCTTCACCTCGCGGACGATCTCGACGACCTCCCACGGCATCGTCCCGCCGTTCGTGTCGCAGAGCACGAGG
>JAICEP010000864.1 GCA_025924095.1 Sorangium sp. | reverse complement strand
GCGGAGCTCTTCGCGCGCGGCCTCGCGCCGGAGGGGGCCAGGCGCGTCGCGGAGCGCTTCCTGGCCCGCGAGGCCGGTCGCGCCGGCGAGGCCGACGCGCGCTCCAGGGCGGCCGCGGTCGCGCCGGCTGCGGTCCACGTGCTGCTCGGCTGTGGCTACGAGCGGCACGCGCCGGACGTCGCCCGCGACGCGCTCGAAGCGACCGAAGCGCTGACCGGCGCGCCGGTCCGCCCGGTGCGCGCCTGCTGCGGGTTGCCGCTCCTGTACGCCGGCGACCGGCCGGGCTTCGAGGCCGCCGCGCGGCGGCTCGCCGCCGAGGTCGCGCCGGGAGAGCGCTTCGTCGCGGTCGACCCCGGGTGCGCGCGCACCGTGCGCGTCGACTACCCGCGCGCGGGCGTGAGCGTGAGGACCCCGGAGCTGTTCGTCGATCTCGCGCTGGCGTCGCTCGACCGGCTGCAGCGGTCGACGTCGGAGCGGCGGGTGCGCTACCACGACCCCTGCCAGCTCGGGCGCGGCCTCGATCGCTACGACGCGCCCCGGGAGATCCTCGCCCGCATCACGGGGCGGCCGCCCGAGGAGTTCATCCACCGCCGAGAGCACGCCGACTGCAGCGGCGGCGGCGGCCTCGTGCCCGCCACGCGCCCCGCCTCGTCCGCCGCCATCGCCGACGGCAGGATCGCGGAGCACCGCGCGCTCGGGGGCGGGCTGCTCGTGACCCACTGCGCGCAGAGCCTCCGGCGGTTCAGGACCCGGGGCGAGCCGGCGGAAGACCTCGCGAGCCTGGTGGCGCGGGCCGTCGCGCCGCGATGACCGCGCCGGCGCCCGCCGGGGACGAGGCGCGCGGCGGCGCCGCAGGCCAGAAGGGGCCGGCGCCCCACAAGCGGCGCACCGTCGCGGGGAGGCTCCTCGCGAGCTACCTCGTGGTGCTCGCCGCCTTCGCGCTGACCGTCGGCTGGAGCGTCCAGGCGCTGCGGGCGGCGTCGCGCGACGCCCAGCTGCTGCGCGCCGGGTACGTCCCGCTGCTGCTTCGCATCGGCGAGGTCCTGGCCGAGCAGAACGTCTTCAACGCCCAGCTCAACCACATCACCGCCGCCAAGAACCCCGGCGACGTGCGCGAGTGGATCGAGACCGCCCGGCGGACCCGGCCGCTCGCCTTCTCGATCGTCAAGGACGCCGCCAGGGCGCTCGCCGCCGACGAGAAGGCGGCCGGCGGAGACGCCGGCGTCGGGCAGGCGGGCGCCTCGTCGGGCGTGCGCCGGTTCAGCGACGAGATCGCGGTCGAGGTGACGGCGATCGAGCGGCTCGTGGGCGCCAGCCCGGAGCGGTTCTCGCAGCTGTTCCAGGCGCTCGCCGTCGGCAACCGCGAGCTCGCCGAGCGCACGCGGGACGAGCTGGTCAAGCGCGAGGTCGAGGGCGCGCAGCGGCTGCGGGCCATCAAGAGCCGCGTCGATGAGCAGATGGAGAGCCTCACCGTCGAGGCGAAGCGGCGGGAGGAGCGCTCGATGCACCTGCTCCTCGGGCTGGGCGTGTTGACGCTGCTCGTCGGCGCGGTGATGTCGCTGTACGCGCGGCGCGTGCTGGCCCCGCTCACCGCGGTCACCGAGCGGGCGAACGCGGTCGCGCGCGGCGACCTCACCCCGAAGCAAGCGCTCGCGACGAACGACGAGATCGGCGAGCTCGCGACGACGTTCGAGGGCATGGTCGCCGCGATCCGCCGCGCGCGCGCCGAGCTCGTGAACGCCGAGCGGCTGGCGGCGATCGGGAAGATGGCGGCGCACGTCACGCACGAGATCAGGAACCCGCTGTCGTCGATCGGGCTGAACCTCGAGCTGCTCGAGGAGGAGGTGGCGCGCGCGTCCGCCGCGGAGACGCCCGACGCGGAGCTCAGGCCCGTGATGAAGGAGTCAGCGCAGCTCGTCGCCGCCATCCGGGCCGAGGTGGACCGCCTGTCGCGCATCGCGGAGCAGTACCTCAGCGTCGCCCGCCGTCCTCGCCCGCGGCTGGAGCCGGAGCGGGTGGACGATCTGGTGCAGGAGCTCGTGGCGTTCGTGCGGCCCGAGCTCGACCGCGCCGGCATCGCGGTCCGCGTCGAGGTGGAGGAGGAGGGGCCCGAGATCCTCCTCGACGAGTCACAGCTCCGGCAGGCGCTCCTGAACCTGCTCCGCAACGCGCGTGAGGCGATGCCCAAGGGCGGCGAGATCGTGGTGAGCGTCAGCTTCTCGAGCGGCGCCGCGACCATCGCGGTCGACGACATGGGCCCCGGCGTGCCGGAGGAGCTGCGAGCGTCCATCTTCGACCCCTTCTTCACGACCAAGCAGCGCGGGACGGGGCTCGGGCTCGCGGTGACGCGGGACATCATCGAGGCGCACGGCGGCACGATCTCGTGCGAGCCGCGCGAGGCGGGGGGCACG
>JAICEP010000863.1 GCA_025924095.1 Sorangium sp. | reverse complement strand
TGCTCATGGGCAAGCCGACGACGGGCAAGCTCGTCGACGACAAGGGCAAGGTCCTGCTCCAGAAGGGCGTGCCCATCACGGAGGACGCGCTCACCGAGATCCCCCGCAAGTACTGGGGCGAGATCCCCGTCGACGACGCCGAGCGGGTCCAGCAGATCCTGCGCGACCTCGAGGAGCTCGTCCGCACGCGCGAGGAGCACTTCCGCGACAAGATCGATCGCCTCTCCAAGGGCGACGAGCTGCCGCCGGGCGTCATCAAGATGGTGAAGGTCTATATCGCCATCAAGCGCAAGCTCCAGGTCGGCGACAAGATGGCGGGCCGTCACGGCAACAAGGGTGTCATCAGCCGCATCCTCCCCGAGGAGGACATGCCGTATCTGCAGGACGGCAGGCCGGTCGATCTCGTGCTCAACCCGCTCGGCGTGCCGAGCCGCATGAACGTCGGTCAGATCCTCGAGATCCACCTCGGGTGGGGCGCCTTCGAGCTCGGCAACCAGCTGCAGAGCATGGTCGAGCAGCAGCGGGCGACCGCCGAAATCAAGGCGCACCTGAAGGCCATCTATGCGGGCGACGAGTCGATGGACGGCTTCTTCGACGACCTCGACGACGGCGACGTCAAGCGCTTCGTCAAGACGGTCGACGAGGGTGTGTTCATGGGATCGCCGGTGTTCGACGGCGCTCACGAGTCGGATATCAAGGGCGCTCTCGATACCGCGGATCTCCCGACCTCAGGCCAGGCGATCCTCTTCGACGGGCGCACGGGCGAGGCGTTCGATCAGAACGTCACGGTGGGCATCATGTACATGCTGAAGCTCCACCACCTGGTCGACGACAAGATCCACGCGCGCTCGATCGGGCCCTACTCCCTCGTCACGCAGCAGCCCCTCGGCGGCAAGGCGCAGTTCGGCGGGCAGCGGCTCGGCGAGATGGAGGTCTGGGCGATGGAGGCCTACGGCGCGGCCTACGCGCTGCAGGAGTTCCTCACCGTGAAGAGCGACGACGTGATGGGCCGCACCCGGATGTACGAGGCCATCGTGAAGGGGGACTACACCCTGGAGGCGGGGCTGCCGGAGAGCTTCAACGTGCTCATCAAGGAGCTCCAGTCGCTGTGCCTGAACGTCGAGCTGGTCGAGTCGACCGGAGGCGTGGAGGCCTCGGCCGCGGAGGAAGAGGAGTGATGCAGTTCGTCACGTCACGAGCGCCGCGCGCCGGGTCGGTGATGGCGAGGGAGGCGCGTCGCGCGGGCGGCGCGCTCCCGAACGCCGACACGGTGGGCGCGGACAGGTTCATCGGTTTCGTTTCCGTCTCCGGAGGTCTCCATGCGTGACATCTTCAGCTTCTTCGAGAAGCCCAAAGACCCGCTGTCGTTCAGCGCCATCCGCATCTCGCTCGCGAGCCCGGAGAAGATCCGCGAGTGGTCCCACGGCGAGGTGAAGAAGCCGGAGACCATCAACTACCGGACGTTCAAGCCGGAGCGAGATGGTCTGTTCTGCGCCAAGATCTTCGGGCCGGTGAAGGACTACGAGTGCAATTGCGGCAAGTACAAGCGCATGAAGCACCGTGGCATCGTGTGCGAGAAGTGCGGCGTCGAGGTCATCCAGTCGAAGGTCCGCCGCGAGCGGCTCGGGCACATCTCGCTGGCCACGCCGGTCGCCCACATCTGGTTCCTGAAGAGCCTGCCGTCGCGCATCGGCAACATGCTCGACATCACGCTCAAGGACCTGGAGAAGGTGCTCTATTGCGAGGCCTACATCGTCATCGATCCGAAGGAGACCGGCCTCATGAGGGGCGATCTCCTGAGCGAGGAGCGCTATCTGCAGCTGCTCGACGAGTACGGTGACGACAAGTTCAGCGCCGGGATGGGCGGCGAGGCGGTCCTCGAGATGCTCAAGCAGGTCGACGTCCACGGCCTTGCCGAGCTGCTCAGGTCCGAGATGCGCGCGGCGACCAGCGAGGCCAAGCGGAAGAAGCTCGCGAAGCGGCTCAAGGTCGTCGAGGCCTTCCGCGAGAGCGGCAATCGGCCGGAGTGGATGATGCTGACCGTGATCCCGGTGCTCCCGCCGGATCTGCGCCCGCTCGTGCCCCTGGACGGCGGCCGCTTCGCGACCAGCGATCTCAACGACCTCTACCGCCGCGTCATCAACCGCAACAACCGCCTGAAGCGGCTCCTCGAGCTGAACGCGCCGGAGATCATCATCCGGAACGAGCGCCGGATGCTGCAGGAGGCGGTCGACGCCCTGTTCGACAACGGCCGCCGCGGCAAGACGATCACCGGCCCGAACAAGCGCCCGCTCAAGTCGCTCTCCGACATGCTGAAGGGCAAGCAGGGCCGGTTCCGCCAGAACCTGCTCGGCAAGCGCGTCGACTACTCGGGCCGCTCGGTCATCGTCGTCGGCCCGACGCTGCGCCTGCACCAGTGCGG
>JAICEP010000862.1 GCA_025924095.1 Sorangium sp. | reverse complement strand
GCACCGCACCCGACCGCAAGCAAGCAGAAACCGATCACCCCGGCAGCGTAGTTTCGTAAGCGAAGCATCACCCGTCCTCCAGTTCAGGCGCACATGTGTGCGCATCACACCGGCTTGTCAGCGACTTTTATTGGCTACTCTTGTTAGCAAATCCCGATCCGCGGCCGCGCCGGCTCGGTCGCAGCGGCCGCCGGGACCGGGCTCAGCCGGGCGGCGCGCGGAGCGATCAGCGGCCGCTCGCCGCGTCCGGCGACCCGCCGAGCCGGCGCGCGAGCTCGTCGAACCGCGAGCGCCAGGCCGGATGCTCCGCCAGCAGCGCGCCGGCCCTGCCCAGGCTCGCGGCGGCGACCTCGACAGCACCGTGGCGCAATGCCGCACGGCCGCGCCAGTAGAGGACCTCGAGGAGCTCGTCGACGAACAGGAACGGGCCAGCCTCGAGCTCGGCCTCGTCGAGACCGCCGAGGAGCGCGCGCGGCGTGAGGCCGGCGCTGTCGTGCGACAGGAGACAGCGCAGCATCCTGTAGCACCCGTGCGCCGCCTTCGCGGACGGCTCCGGAGGGCACGACCCGGCGATCCACGCAAGGAGGCGCCGCGCCTCGCCGAGCTCCCCCCGCGCCGCGAGGATGCGCGCGAGCAGCAGCGAGCACTCCGGCACAGGGCGATCCACGAACCGCCGCTCCAGCGTGTGCGCGCGGCGCGCGAGCGCGAGCGCCTCGCCCTGCTGATCGCTCCAGTAAAGCAGCTCGGCGACGTTGTACGTGGCGACGCGCTCCAGCCACGGGTTGCCGATCTCCCGCGCGAGCGCGATCGCGCTCCGGAGATCCGCGGTCGCGCGCGGCAGGTCCTTCTTCAGCGTCCAGAGCACGACGCGGTTCATGATCGCGACGCAGAGGTGCGGCAGGTCCTCGGCCTGCTCGCAGAGCGCTATCGCCTCCGCGGCCCGCTGCTCCGCCTCGGCGAAGCGGCCCGCGTGCGCGAGCTCGGTCGACAGCAGCACGAGCGCGATGATCCGGCTCTCCTCGTCCCCCGCGGACTCCGCCAGCGACGCCCCCTCCGAGAGGAGCGCGATCGCCTCCGCGACCTCGGCCCGCCGGAGGCGCGTGCGCCCCTCGGCCACGCGGAGGCGCGCCGAGAGGCGCGGCGAGCCCGCGCGCTCCACGAGCGGCCGCGAAAGCTCGACCCGGCCCGACGACGCCTCGTAGGCGCCCGTCCAGTCGAGCGCGGTGGCCTCCTCGAGCAGGACGTCCGCGCGGAGCGCGTCGTCCGCGAGCTCGAGCGCCGCGGAGAGATCGGCCAGGGCCTGCTCGATGAGGTGGAGCCGGTAGCGGATCCTGCCGCGCCCGGCCAGCGCGAGCGCGCGCCGGCGGCGATCGTCCTCGCCGGCGAGCCTGAGCGCGGCGGTGTAGCAGCGCTCCGCCTCGACGTGCCGGTGCCGCGCGAACGCGAGATCCCCGAGCCGGAGGTGCGCCTCGGCCGCCTCCTCCCCCTCCCCGCACGCGCCCGCGTGCCGGGCGAGCGGCTCGAGCTCCTCCGGCCCCGGCTGCGCCGAGAGCTCGGCGGACGCCGCAGCCGGATCGACCTCGGCGGACGTCGCGGCCGGATCGGAGCGCGGAGCCGCCGGGGGCGCGGGCGGGCGCCCGCGCTCGACCCGCGCCCGCCAGAAGGCGAGCGCGTGCCGGTGGATCTGGGCGCGGTGCTCGGGATCGAGCGTCTCGTACACGGCGTCGCGAAAGAGCCCGCTCTGGAACCACCACCGCTCGGCGGCGCCGCGCGCCGCGTCCTCGCCGTGCGCGCCGCGCCCGATGATGCCCCGCTCGACGAGCACGCCGAGCCCGTACCCCGCGTCGACCGGCGTCCCGGCGCCTCCGGCGCGATCCACGGCGTCCTGTACCCACTCCAGCTCGGCCCGGGTGAACGACTCGCCGAGCACGGCGCAGAGCCGCGCGAGCGCGGCGACCTCCTGCGGCAGCGCCCCGAGCTGCCGCATCGCCAGCCACTGCCACGCCGGGGAGACCGGCAGGCCCTCGAGCGCCGCCGCCTCGACGCAGTAGTCGCCGCCCCCGGGGCGGCGGCGCACGAGGCCAGCCTGCTTGAGCGACCGGATGATCGCGGCGAGGCAACCCGGGTTGCCGCCGGCCCAGCGGGCGAGCCCCCGGAGCGCGTCGGCAGGAGGGTACGCCGCGGGGAGGAGCAGCTGCGCCGCGAGCTCCGCCGCGGCGGCCTCGTCGAGCGGGGCGAGCGTCACCCGGTCGGCGCGCTGCGTCCGCGCGCCCCAGGTGGGGCGAAAACGCTCGAAGCGCGGGTGCGCGACGACCGCCGCCCAGAGCGTCACGCCGGCGCCGTCGAGCGTCGCGACCTCGAGCGCGTCGAGGACGGTGACGTCCGCCCACTGCGCATCGTCCACGATCACGGCCACGGGGGCGCGGCGCGCGCGGG
>JAICEP010000861.1 GCA_025924095.1 Sorangium sp. | reverse complement strand
CTCATCATCAGCGAAGCCACGCAGGTCAGCCCGCAGGGCATCGGATACCTCCGCACGCCGGGCATCCACACCGACACGCAGGTCGAGGGGTGGCGGCTCGTGACGGACGCGGTCCACCGGGCGGGCGGGCGCATCTTCCTGCAGCTCTGGCATGTCGGGCGGGCGTCCCACGTCTCGTTCCAGCCGAACCGACAGGCGCCGGTGTCGTCCTCGGCCATCGCCATCCGCAAGGGCCATGCGCACACGGCCGAGGGCCCGCAGCCGTACAGCACCCCGCGGGCCCTCGAGACGGACGAGATCCCCGGCGTCGTCGCGCTGTTCGAGCACGGGGCGCGCCAGGCCAAGGCCGCCGGCTTCGACGGCGTCGAGATCCACGCGGCGAACGGCTACATCATCGATCAGTTCCTCCGCGACGGCGTGAACCGGAGGACCGACCGGTACGGCGGCTCGATCCAGAACCGGGCGCGGTTCCTGCTCGAGATCACCGACGCCGTGACCGGCGTGTTCGGCGTGGACCGGGTCGGCGTGCGGGTCTCGCCGACCGCCGACTTCAACGACATGAGCGACTCCGATCCGAAGGCGCTCTTCGGCCACGTCGCCGCCGAGCTCTCCGCGCGCAAGCTCGTCTATCTGCACGTCGTGGAGCCGATCGCCGGGGAGCCGCCGGACGCCCCGGAGCGGGTGACGACCCTCCTCCGCGAGCGGTTCCGCGGCGCCCTCGTCGTGAACGGCGGCTACACGCTGGAGGCCGCGGAGCAAGCGCTGCGCGCCGGCGTGGCGGAGCTCGTCTCCTTCGGCGTGCCGTTCCTGGCCAACCCCGATCTGCCCGAGCGCCTGTCGCGCCGGGCGCCGCTCAACGCGCCTGACGTCGCGACCTTCTACTCCGACGGCCCGCGCGGCTACGTCGACTACCCGCACCTCGGCGAGGGGTAGCGCCAGGAGCCGCCGCGCCGCTGGCCATGATAGGCTTCCGGGCCGATGTCGGCCGCCGCTCCCCTGCTCCCGCACGATGAGATCCACCCGGCGCGCGCGCCCGCGGGGGCGCCGTGAGCGCGGCGCCGGGCGAGGTGCAGCGCATCGGGGCCGCCGAGCTCCGGGCGTTCATCCAGGACGCGGGGGAGCTCAAGAAGGGCACGCTGCTCTACGACGGCGGGCAGCTGCTGAACCTGGCGCGCCACGAGAACAAGCTGTTCTGCGACGCCAGGGGCTCGGGGGCCTCGCCCTACAAGGTGACGCTCGTCTACAGCGACGCGCCGGCGCCCGCGTTCAAGGGGCGCTGCACCTGCCCGGCGCGGGCCTTCAGCACCGCGTTCTGCAAGCACGCGGCGGCGCTGCTCGTCGCCTGGGCGCGCGCGCCCGAGTCGTTCGCCGTGAGCGACGCGGCGCCCCCCGGCGCCCCGGGCGGGGAGAACGCGCGCAAGAGCGTGAAGAAGGGCGCCGCGAACGCGCAGGCCCTGATGAAGTCGGGCGTCGAGCAGGTCAGCACGCTCGTGCGCGAGCTCGGCGTGGCCGGCGTCGCGGCGATCGGGGCCGACCGCATCGAGCAGATGGAGAAGCTCGCCGAGGGCCTCCGGGAGAACCGCCTCCGGCGGCTCTCGGCCCGGACGCTCGACCTCGCCGCGCTGCTTCGCGGACAGGCCGCGGGCGGTCCTCAGGCCGCGGGAGCGCGCCGCGGCGCGCTCCCGGCGGTCGCCTACGCGAACCTGATGGCCGACCTGCTGCTCACCGCCCGCAAGCTCGAGAAGCACCTCGCGGGCGAGCCGCTCGACGACCGCCACGTCGAGGAGCTCGTCGGCAAGACGTGGAAGGCGTCCGACCGGAAGCCCGCGGACGGGCTCACGCTCGTCGAGTACGCCTTCTCGACGCGGACCACGAGCGACGATTTCGTCATCCGGGAGAGCCGATTCCTCGACCTCGAGTCCGGCCGGCACTTCAGCGAAAAGCAGATCCTCCCCGCCTTCCTGGCGAAGCGGACCGAGCCGAAGCGGAGCTTCGCCGGCGAGGTGCTCGCCGGGGCACGCGCGACGACCTACCCCGGCTACCCGCCGCTCCGCGTCGACTTCACCGATCTCGGCGACAAGCGCCCGCTCGACACAGGCGCCCTCGAGGCCGTCCTCGCGCGGGCGCTGCCCGACGTCGGCGCGGCCCTCGCGGCCCTCCAGGAGCACCGCAAGGACGTCTTCGCGCCCGACCTCGTGCCCGTCGCCGTGCTCACCGACACGCTCTTCGCGCGCGGCGCGCGGCTCTCGGCGGTCGACGACAAGGGGGAGGCCCTCCACCTGCCCGACGACCCGGCGCTCGAGGAGCGGCTCGCCGGCTCGCTCCGCGACGCCCGGCTCCGCGCGCTGCTCGGCGACGTCGGGATCGACGCCGCCCTGCCCGTCCTGTGGCCGCTCGCCGCGATCGTGGAGGGCCCGCTCGGCCTCTCGCTGCTCCCGGTCATCGAGCAGGGGGCCGCGGCGCGGACCGGGCCGCTGGAGGGCTCCGCGTG
>JAICEP010000860.1 GCA_025924095.1 Sorangium sp. | reverse complement strand
CGCGGCGGTCTCGTCGTCGCCGTCGACCGACACCACCGGGATGGACGCCGCCGACCCGGGCGCTGACACCACCGATATCACCGGGATCGAAGCCGCCGAGCCCCGCGCGGACACCGCCGAGATCGGCGCCACCGAGCCGGGCACCACCGTGAGCTGGTCATCGGCGAGCTCGACCGGTGCGCGCGATGACGCGGCGGCGTCGCCGCCGAGCTCCGGCAGCAGCGCCACGACCGGAGCAGCCCGCTCCGGGGTGCGCCGCACGCCGCGCAGCGTCTCCTCCTCGTGGATCACGGCGGGCGCCAGCAGGTCTGCTCCCTCGCGGCCGATCACGCGCCGCACGCCGCCGCGCGCCGCGACGTCGTTCAGCACGTCCTCGACGAGGCTCGCGGCGAACTCGCCCGAGGTGATCACCGATCGCGGCGAAGTCCCCCGGGCGAGCGCCTTCAGGAGCGACCGCGCCGGCTCGGGTGTCGCGTCGATGGTGGCGCCCATCCCCTCCAGATCGAGGATGACGCGCTCGGCCTGCATCAGGGGCGGCCCGTGGAGCAGCCGCTGTGCCGCTCGGGCCGCGGCGATCGCGGGCACGAGCTGCTCTGCGAGCGTCCCCTCGAACCCGGGGCGCGGCGGCGCCTCGAGCTCGCTCTCCGGCGCGGACGCCACCGCGAAGCGGCCGGAGCCGACGCCGAGCAGCGCCGCGAGCACCGCGGGGCCGCGATGGAACGTCCCGTCCTGCGCCGTCCGGGTCGCGCCGGCGGGGCGGCCGTCCTTGATCAGCACCTCGTACAGGAACGCGGCGTCGCGCACCGACACCAGCGCGTCAGGCCGGCGCGCGCACGCGAGCGACAGCAGTGTCCGCGTCGTCATGCCGTCGAGCCGCCCGCGGACCTCACCGCCGGTCGCGATGCGCTCGGCCACGCGCCGCCTGCCCCGCAGGACCTCGTTCACCCGCTGCACGAAGGCCGCGGCGCTCGCCTCCTTGCGGAGGTAGCCGTCGGCCTGAGCGCCGAGCTCGCGGAGCCGCTGGAGCAGGTCTTCCTTCCAGGACAGCAGGATGACCGGCACGTCGCGCAGCGCCACGTCGCGCTTGAGCGCCCGGCAGAGGGCGAAGCCGTCGAGGCGCGGCATGAGCACGTCGCTCACGACCAGATCCGGCGTCGTCTGGTACGCGAGGTCGAGCGCCCGCGCCCCGTCGTGCGCCTCGTGCACGTTCGCCCCCGCGGCCCGGAGCACGCCGGCGAGGAACCACGTCACCGCCGGATCGTCGTCCGCGACCACGATGTCCATCGCGTCGAGCGCCGCGTCGACCGGCGCCGCGGTGGACGCGGCGACCCCGCGCGCCGGCGCCTTCGCGCGGATCTCGCTGTGCAGCCTCGATCGGTCGCCCTCGGGCGCGCTCGGCGCGGTCATCCACGGAGCGAGCGGCAGCGCGCCCTCCGGACCGTTCGGCGAGAACCGCACGCCGCCGTGCGAGCGGATCGTCACGAGATCGCGGATGCGCGCCACAGCGCCCCAGAGCGCCGCGAGGACCTCGGCGCCGTCGCCGAGATCCACGTGCTCCCCGCGGCTCCTCGGCTCGGCGGCGTCGCAGAGCCCGCGGCGCAGCTCCTCGGCGAGGCGCGCCCCGAGCTCGTCGAGGCTGACGGCCCCGAGCGGCCCGCGCGCGGCGCGCGTGTCGTCAGAGCGCACGCAGATCGCCGCGGCCTCGGCGGCGGCGCGCCGGAGCGCGTCGGGTGACGCCGGCTTCGCGAGCGCGCGCGCGGCGCCGAGCGCAATGTACGGGGCCGCGTCCTCCGGTCGAGCGAAGCGCCCCACGGCGACGAACGGGCAGAGCTCGGTCAGCGGGTCGGCGGCGAGCGCCTCCGCGAGCCCGCGCGCGCCCGGCAGATCCGCGTCGAGCAGGACAACGTCCGGCGCGAAGGCGCGCGCGAGATCGATCGCCGTGTCCACGTCGTCGGTGCGCTCCACCTCGAACGACGGCCCGGCGCCGGCGCTCCCCGGATCGAGCGCCCCGGCGAGCGGCGCGCCGCCCACGACCAGCACCGTGATCGACGCCTCGAGCGACGCGGCCTCCGGCGCCTCGGCGGAGAGCGCCTGCTCCGCGCTGCGCGGCGAGGACGCGCGCGCGCTCGCCTCCTCGTCGTCATCGAGCGTGAGCGGCCCGGCGGCGAGCGCGCGCCCGTTGCTCACCCCCGCGATCCAGGTCGTGCTCTTGCCCTTCGCGGTGCCTGCGTCCGCGGCCTCCTGCTCGGCCTCGGCGCAGCGCGCGCTCGCCGGTCCGGCAGCGTGCGCGCGCTGCG
Source organism: Sorangium sp. (assembly GCA_025924095.1). GTDB lineage: Bacteria > Myxococcota_A > Polyangia > Polyangiales > Polyangiaceae > Sorangium. The sequence goes on along the minus strand of JAICEP010000860.1, from coordinate 218 downwards.
CCACCGCCTGCTCGCGCGGCGCCTCCACCTGCTCGCCGATCGCCGACTGCCCCCATGCCAGGGCGGGCAGCTCCTCGAGTATCTTCCGCAGCGCCGCTGAGACCTCGGCGGTCGGCCCGCCGCCGATCGCGCCGTTGAGCAGCGCCTCTCCGTCGGCGAGCCGCTCGGCGACCCGCGCGAATAGCAGGATGAGCGCCCCGGCGCCGAGCGAGTGCTGG
>JAICEP010000859.1 GCA_025924095.1 Sorangium sp. | reverse complement strand
GCCCGCAGCGGTTCGGGAGGAACGGCGACAACCCCGAGCGCGCGCTCGCGTGGCTCGCGGGCCGGGAGCGCGGGCCCCGCGACCGGCGCGAGCAGCGGCTGCTGTTCTCGGCGCTCCAGTCGCGCTGGTTCAACGAGGTGCTCGCGCGCCGCGAGGCGGACGGCACCTGGAGCACCGTGCTCCCCGGCGATCTCGCCAAGAAGCGCGACACCGGCGGGCTGTTCCTCGTGCCCCTCGAGGGCCCGGAGGTCGCGGACGCCGAGGCGCGCGCCGCCGCGCTCGCGATCTCGGCGACGGGCCCGATGTTCGGCCGGAAAATGCGCTGGCCCGAGGGCGCCCCGGGCGCGCTGGAGCTCGAGGTGCTCACGGCGGCGATCGGCGACCCGCGCAGGCTCGACGCGTTCGCCCACGCCGGGGAAGGCACGCGGCGCCCGCTGCGGCTGGAGGTGGACGGCCTGGAGGTGTCCGCCGCCGGGGAGCCGGCGGTGGGCGCCGGCGCGCCTCAGCCCGCGGTCGATCCGGGCGCAGAGCAAGGAATCGTCGTCTCGTTTGTGCTACCGAAGGGCGGCTACGCGACCACCGTCCTTGGGCGAGTCTTTCGGCTCGTCGACGCCTCCGCCCCCCAGCCCTCCGTCGGCAGGCCGGGGGCGGCGGGCGCCCCCGCTCCGGAGGAGGAGGACGCAGTCGAGGAAGGGCAGCCCGGCGCCGACCCGTAGGTCCTCTCGAAGCGCGGCTCCCCCCCACCCCACCCATCGGAAAGGCACCAAGGAACAAGATGAACCTCGTCGAGTGGCTGCAGCGCATCATGGTCGGCTTCGGGGCCGCCTGGGTCATGTGGCTGATGATCGTCCTCAGCGTCGTCTCGGTCGCCATCATCCTGGAGCGCGCCTGGTTCTTCTGGTCGCTCCGCGACGACCTCGCCGTCCTCGCGCGGGATCTCCGGACCTCCCTCGACGATTCGATCGAGGCGGCGCGCAGGCGGATGGACGCATCGCCCTCGGCCGAGGCCGCGGTCGTCTCGGCCGGCCTCGCGGTGGCGCATCAGGGCCCCGACGCGGCCGAGGAGGCGATGGCCGGCGCCGCGGCGCTCCAGCGCATGAAGCTGGAGCGGCGCCTCGCTTACCTGGGCACGCTCGGCAACAACGCGCCGTTCATCGGGCTGTTCGGCACCGTCATCGGCGTCGTCGGCGCCTTCGACGCGCTCGGCCAGGCGGCGAAGGCGCCGGTCGCGCAGGCCGCGTCGCAGTCCATGGCGCCGCAGGCGGTCATGTCGAGCATCGCCGAGGCGCTCGTCGCGACCGCGGTCGGCCTCGCGGTCGCCATCCCGGCCGTCGCGGCGAACAACTTCTTCCAGCGGATGATCAAGTCGACGCTGGCCAACACCGAGGCGCTCACGCGGGTCCTGCTCGCGCACCTCAAGATCGACCCGGCGTTCGCCGGGGCCGCGCCCGCCGCCGCCCCCGAGCCGCGCGGCAAGGCCGCGAGGGCGCCGCGTCAGGACGAGAGCAAGAAGAGCGGCGCGGGCGAGGAGGAGCGCTGATGGCCGTCTCGAGCCGCAACGACGATGACGACATGATCAGCGGCATCAACGTCACGCCGCTCGTCGACATCACCCTCGTGCTCCTCATCATCTTCATGGTCACCGCGAAGATCATCGTCTCGCAGTCGCTCCCGCTCGACCTGCCGAAGGCGGCGCAGGGGCAGGAGGTGCAGCTCATCTTCGGGCTCGAGCTGCACGCGAACGGCGACACGCTCGCGGACGGCAAGAAGCTCGCGGGCGAGGACGCCATCCTGCCGATCGCGCGCGAGGCGCAGGCGAAGAACCCGGAGCTCCGCGCCGTGATCCGCGCCGACACGACGGTCCCGCACGGCCGGGTGATCCGCGCGCTCGATCTGCTGAAGCAGGCGGGCGTCTCCAAGATCGCGTTCGGCGTGACGCCGATCGCGCCCGAGCCCGGCGCGGCGCCCGGTCCGGCGCCCGGCGCCCCGGCCGCGCCTCCCCCGGCCGCCCCCGCGCCGGCAACACCGAGCCCCGCGCCCTGAGCGCGCCGAGCGAGAGCTTATGAGCCAGGCCACGAGCGATCGCGCCGCGGGGGCGCTTCACGACGGGCGCCGCCGAGACAAGCGCGGCGGCGCCGACCCCGGGGGCGCCAAGGGGCCCCCGACCGCGCTCGCCGCGCCGGCCCCGGGTCGCGCCGGCGACCGGCGGCGCGCCGCGGATCCGCTCGCCGCGGTGCTGGCGCTCGGCGACCGCGCCTCGCGCGTGGGCGCCTTCCTCGGGATCACGCTGGCGCTCACCAGCCACAGCGCGGCCTCGGCCCGGGCGATCGTCTCGGGGTCGCTGCGCGACATGCGGCAGGTGGTCGAAGAGATGCGCGTCGACATCCACGACTATCTCTGGGCGATCTACGAGGTCGACCTCACGCCGCCGAAGGCCGAGGAGCCCAAGCCGCCCGAGCCCGAGCCGCCGGCGCCCGAGCCCGAGCCCGTCCCGACGGTCGCGCCGCCTCCGCAGGCGAACACGCCGCCGCCCAAG
>JAICEP010000858.1 GCA_025924095.1 Sorangium sp. | reverse complement strand
GCGCGCGACCTCCGGCTCACGCAGAGCCTCACGTCGCCCGGCGCGGTGCTCGGCACGCCCGGGTACATGGCCCCCGAGCAGGCGCGCGGCGACTCGCGCGTCGACGCCCGGGCCGATGTGTTCGCGCTCGGGTGCGTGCTGTTCCAGTGCCTCGCGGGGCGCCCGCCGTTCCTCGGCAACAGCGCGCTCGCGCTCCTCATCAAGGTCGTTCTGGAAGAGCCGCCACGGCTAGGGGAGCTCCGCGGCGACGTCCCGGAGCTGCTCGAGCGCCTGGTGGCGCGGATGCTGTCGAAAGAGGCGGGGGACCGGCCGCGCGACGGTGCTGCGGTCGCAGCGGAGCTCGCGGCCGCGGCCGGTGATGGGCTCTCCGCCGGAGCGAGCGCGGTCGCAGCGCCGTCCGCGCCGAGCGAGGAGATCACGACGGCCGAGCGCCGGGTCATGTGCGTCGTCGTGGCCGAAGACGGCAGCACCGAGACGGACGCCACGCTCTCGGAGGCCGACGGCGCCGCGCGGGCCGAGGCGCTGCGCGATATCGCGGCGCGCCACGGCGGACGCCTCGATCGACTGCAGTCGCGCTGGCTGCTCATCGCGCTGTCCGGCGCCGAGACGCCGACGGATCTCGCCACGCGGGCAGCCCACTGCGCCCTCGCGCTCCGGACGGTGCTCGGCGGGGTGCCTATGTCCGTCGCGACGGGGCTGACGGAGATCGAGGGGAAGCTGCCGGTCGGCGAGCTGGTCGATCGGGTCGCGCAGCTCATCGCCGGGCGCGACGGCCCGCCGCCCGCGGAGATCCGGCTCGACGACGCGACGGCGAGCCTGGTCGCGAGCCGCTTCGAGACGGCGCAGGGGCCCGGAGGGTGCTGGCTTCGCGGCCCGAAGGAGGAGCCGGACACCGTCCCCCGGCTGCTGGGCAAGCCGACGCCGTGCGTGGGGCGCGAGCGCGAGCTGTTGCAGCTCGCGACCGAGTGGCGCCATTGCGTGGACGAGCCCTCCGCGAACGCCGTGGTCGTCGTGGGCGCCCCAGGTCTCGGTAAATCGCGCCTCGCCTGGGAGTTCGTTCGCTCCCTCGAGGAACGGAGCGAGGTCGCCGAGGTCTGGATCGGCAGGGCCGATCCCATGGCGGCCGGCTCGGCGTTCGGCCTGCTCGCCCGGGCGCTCCGCCGCGCCCTGGGCCTCCTCGACGGCGAGCCGCTCGAGGCGCGGCGGCGCAAGGTGCTCGCCCGGGTCGAGCGGCTCGATGCGTTCGGGAGCAAGGGCCCGCAGGTCGCGGCGTTCCTCGGTGAGCTCGTGGGGGCGGCGTTTCCCGACGAGGGCGACGTGCAGCTCCGTGCGGCGCGCCAGAGCCCGATGCTGATGAGCGACCGCCTTCGCCAGGTGTTCGAGGACTTCGTCCGGGCCGAGTGCCAGCGACAGCCGGTGCTGCTGGTGCTGGAGGACCTGCACTGGGGCGACCTGCCCACGGTGACCCTGGTCGACGCCGCGCTAAGGCACGCCAGGGACCTGCCGTTCTTCGTGCTGGCGCTCGCCCGTCCGGAGGTCGACGAGCTCTTCCCGGCGCTGTGGCGTGAGCGCAACGGCCTCCGGCTCCGCCTTGCGCCGCTGCCCCGGCGCGCGAGCGAGCGGCTGGTGCGCGAGGTGCTCGGCGACGGCGTGGGAGCCGAGCAGGTGGAAACGCTCCTCGCGCGCGCCGACGGCAATGCGTTCGTGCTGGAGGAGCAGATCCGCGCGGTCGCCGAGGGCCGGAGCGACGGCATGCCCGAGACGGCGCTGGCGATGGTGCAGGCGCGGCTGGAGGCGCTGGAGGTCGAGGAGCGCCGCGTGCTGCGCGCGGCGAGCGTCTTCGGCGAGACGTTCTGGGAAGGTGGGGTTGCGGCCCTCGTGGGCGGCGCGCCGGTGGCGCCGCGGCTCGCCGAGCTTGTGCGGCGGGAGCTCGTGCAGCGGCGCCACGAGGCGCGCATCGCGGGCGAGGTCGAGTACGGGTTCCGCCACGCGCTGGTGCGGGAAGCCGCCTACGGCATGCTCACGGAGCGCGACCGGCGCGTCGGGCACGGCCTCGCGGGCGACTGGCTGGATCGGGCCGGTGGCGCGGATGCCATGGCGCAGGCCGAGCACTTCGAGATCGGCGGCGCACCGGTGCGGGCGGCGGAGGCGTTCCTGCGCGCCGCTGAAGAGGCGCTTCGCGGCAACGACCTGGCCATGGCGCTGGAGCGTGCCGCCCGCGGTATCGGCTGCAGGGCAGCCGGGGACACAGCAGGCAGGCTCCGCCGAGTCCAGGCCGAAGCTCATGTGTGGGGCGGCTATGCCGCCCTCGCGGTGGAGCGCGGCACCGAGGCGATCGAGCGGCTCGAGCGCGGCACGACCGCATGGTTTTCGATCATCAGCCAGGTGGTCATCGCCTCATCCAAGCTGGGATGGCTTGATGACGTCGAGCGATGGGCGACCGCGGCGGCGGATACCCCGGCCGTGGACGACGCTCAGCGCGTCAAGCTCATCTGTCTTGCCGACGGTGCTGCGGTGCTGATCCTGGGGGGGCGTTATGCCGTAGGGAATGCCCTGATCGAGATCGTCGAGCGCGCTCTTGCACGAG
>JAICEP010000857.1 GCA_025924095.1 Sorangium sp. | reverse complement strand
TCGCCGAGATCGATCCAGGCGGATCGATCGGGCCCGCCGCGTCACTCCGCCGGCAGGAACGCTTCGAGCTCATCGAGCAGGCGCGGAACGACGGGCAGGCTCGGATCGGTGTACGCCGCGCTCTGCGACGCGTTCGAGAGCGTCGCTTCCTTGAGCGTGTGGCTCATCCCCTCGATGAGGACGAGCTCCGCGTCCGGCCGCGCGCCGGCGAGCCGCTCGGCGTCCTGCACCTCGACCTGGATATCGGTCGTCCCTTGCAGCAGGAGGACCGGCGCGGTCACGGCCTTGAGCTCCACCGCGGGGTCGAGCTTCATCCAGGAGACGATGTACGGCTGCACGCTCGGGCGAAACAGGCTCAGGAACAGCTCCGTTTGCGGGACATCCTCCACGAGCTCGCCCTCCTCGAGCCGGTCGAGGATCGCGTACGCCTTCTCGCGATCCTCGTCCGGCAGGCCGGCGAGCTGATCGCGCAACACGTCGCCGATGGGTCGCCCCGCGCCGGCGATCGAGACGTAGCCGTCGATCTCGGCCGCCTGGGCGACGAGCATTCCGAGCAACGAGCCCTCGCTGTGCCCCACGACCGTGACCGTCGCGAACCGCCCGTCGTCGCGGAGCGCCTTCACCCACAGGCCCGCGTCGTCGGCGCCCATCTCGAAGCGCATCTCCTGCTCGGTGCGGGGCGCGGCGGAGACGCTCCCGCCGATCCCGGCCTTGTCGTAGCGGATCGACGCGATGCCCCTGTCCCGGAGGCCTTCCGCGAGGAGCTTGTACATGTCCGAAAGGACGCCCCCGGCGGCCTGGTTGCCGTCCCGATCCGTCGGCCCGGAGCCAGGGAGGATCACCACCGAGGGGAAAGGCCCGCACCCGGCCGGCACCTCGAGCGTGCCCGACAGCGTGCCGCGCGCATTCTCCACCAGGAGGTCGACGCTGGTCGCCTCCGGACACGCCGGCTCGTTCGGCTCGTTCGGCTCGTTTGGCTCGTTCGGCGCCGGGTCTGTCGCGCCCGGGAGCGCGCCGTCTCCGCCGGGAGACGACTCGCCCTCTCCGGCTCCGCAGCCTGCGCCGAAGGGCGACCACGCAAGCGCGGCCGCACACGACAGGACGAACACGGCGCGGCGCGCCGGGACCGGGAAATTCGAGCGCAGTGACATGACGATCCTCCGAGAAGCAAGGGAGAGAGCCGCGCCGCCCGGGCGCACCGGTGCGCCCTCGCGGCCGAGCGAGCATCGCTGGGCGCGCGCCGCGTGAACCGGGCGGCGCGCGACGGAATGGATGGAGTCAGCCGAGGTGCGCGAGCGCGACCTTCGAGACGATCTCCGAGACGAGCACGAGGCCGATGAGCCCTGCAATCAGCCGAGCGCCCCGCAGACCGGAGGCGTTCTTGAAGCCCTGGGTCAGGAGCGTCAGGAACCACACGAGGCACAGCGTGGCCAGGACGGCGGACACGGCCAGCTCTGGCGTGAGCCTGGGCGCGCCCGCCGGCGGCTCCGGGGCGAGCAGGCCGAGCGCGATCGCCGCGAGCGCGAGCGGCGCGCGCGAGAGCCCGATCACGCCGAGGAAGTCGACGATCCGCACACGGCACCGCAGGAGCCGCGCGTAAGCCCAGAAGAGCAGGGCGGGCAGGGGCCACACGACGACCTGCTCCAGGAGCGCCGTCGTGTACGGGATGACCTGTGGCGCCGTGTGCAGATCGAGGAAGCCGTCGAAGCGAACGCCGAGCCGCGTGACGGCGACGCTCAGCGCAGCGACCGCGAGCCCTGCCACGGCCGCGGCTTCCCCGCCGAAGCGCTCGAACGGATCCAGCGCGAGCCGCCATCCGCTCCGGGGAGGCCGCGGGGCCATCGTCGCCAGCAGCCGTTCGCCCTCCGCAGGCTTGATCACGTTGTCGCGTACGAGCGCGCGCACCCTCTCGTCGGGCGTGGTCATCATCATAGTCCCACCTTTCTCAGCGCCTCCTCCGCCTCCTTCGCGGAGAGCCGCCCGTTCTCGAGCGCATCCAGGATCTCGTGCCGGCGCTTCTGAACGCCCTGCTCCAGCGCTTCCAGCTTGCCGATGATCTCGTCGAGCCGGTTGCGCACCGTCGGGTAGCTGATCTGAAGGAGCTGAGACATCGCCTTCAGGCTCCCCGACGAGCGCACGAAGGCGGTCACGAAGGCGAGATCGTCCGGCGACAGCTGGAGCAGCGCCGGGATCTCGAACTGACCGTCGAGGTTGGTTCCACAGGCCTGGCAGCCGAGCCGCGTCGCGCGCAGCTCGCCGTCGCAGCTCGGGCATCGAACGACAAATCTTGCCACGGGACGAGGTTAGTATCGCCCGTGGGTCAACAATGTCAATGTGTGAATAAATAAAATTGATTCGAAAATCAATTTTGTGAGGCGCGGCCGAGCTCGTGGCCCGCGCGGCGCCGCTCGCGCCGGCTCAGCGCCGGTCGCGCCGCCGCGCGAACGCGAGCGCGACGACGAGCCCGGCGACGGCCAGCGGCGCGGGGGCCGCCGGCGAGCCGGCAGCGCGGCAGCTGCAGCCGCCGTCGTCGCCCTCCTCGTCCGCGCCCTCGTCCGCGCCGCCGGCCCCCGCGCCGGTGCCGGTCGCGCCGGCACCGGAGGTCG
>JAICEP010000856.1 GCA_025924095.1 Sorangium sp. | reverse complement strand
GAAGATCGTCGAGAGCCGAGGCGGACGCATCTGGATCGACTCCCCCCGAGGCCCGGGCGCCACCTTCCGCTTCACCTGGCAGAAGCGTGATCCGAGCGACTCCTGAGACCCGGTGCTGCTGTGGCCGGCGAGCGCCACTGGCAAGCTCAGCAGGTGTACGGAATGTCCTTGTTGGAGTTGAACCGGGCGAAATGGTGGTCCAAGCTCGAACCATGGAATACTTCGATGAGCCCGCGCGGGTGCGTGCAGGTCGGAGCGCGCCCAGGCACACCGGCGGCCGCGAAACCTCCGCGGCGGTCGCCGTCTTGCCATGATAATTGCCGCGGCGGCCATCGCGCGGAGGTTGACGTTCACGTCCTCCTCGCCAAGGAGATCCAGGAGACAATGAACGTCGAAGAAAAACTCCTCAACATCCTCCTCGTCGAGGATGACGAGGTCGATGTGATGAACGTCCGCCGGGCGTTCAAGCGCAACAACATCTCGAACCCCCTCTGGGTCGCTGGCAACGGCGTCGAGGCGCTCGAGATCCTGCGCAGCGGCGTCATCCCGGTGGAGCGCCGGCTGATCCTGCTCGACCTGAACATGCCGAAGATGAACGGCATCGAGTTCCTGCGCGAGCTGCGGGCCGATCCGGATCTCGTGGCCACGTCGGTTGTCGTGCTGACCACCTCGAACGACGACCGTGACAAGGTGGGGGCCTTCAACCTCAACGTGGCCGGCTATCTCCTCAAGCCCGTCACGTTCCTCAGCTTCGTCGAGCTCATGGCAGCGCTCAACAAGTACTGGAGACTCGTGGAGCTACCTTAGCGAAATTCGCCGGCTTTCTGACCTCCTTCACGGCGGGGCGGAGAGACGGCGAGGCGCGCAGATCACGATGTGACGTGGCCGAGGCCGGCCACGCGCACGAGATCTCCGTGCAGATCGCGATGTGACCTGGCGGAGGCCGGCTACTTGCTGCGCTTGACGACGCCGAGGGCCCGCTGCGCCGCCTTGACGGCCGCCTGCGCCTCCTTGCCGTCCACCCCTGCGAGCGCCGCCGTGATCGCGGTCGCGACCTCGCGCCGGCTGTGCGGGTGCACGTCGGCGAGCTTCAGGTAGAGCTGCGCCTTCTCGGCGAGATCGGCGCCGCCGCGCCGCGCCTCGATCCGCTCGAGCAGGCAGCCCGCCACCGCGGCGTCGTCCATCTTCTTCAGCGCGTCGAGCGCCGCCGCCCGCTTCGCGAGCTCCGGCCGCGCCTCGATGAGATCCACGAGCGGCGCGAGCGCCACGGGGCCGAACGCGCGGATCGCGTCCGCCACGATGCCGGGCTTGTACCCCTCGGCGTAGGCCGACAGGAGCTCGCTCAGCCCGCGGACGTCGCCCAGGTAGCCGAGCGCGTACGCGGCGATCTTCGCCTCCGGCTCGTCCTCGCCGCGGCTCGCCAGCCTCCGCACGAAGGTCTCGACCATCTCGACGTCGCCGAGCTGGGCGAGCGCGTAGGCGGCCTCCTCGCGCACGCCGCGGGCGGCGTCCGCGTAGAAGGCGCGGCGGAGCGCCGGGAGCGCCGCGAGGTCGCCCAGCTCGGCGAGCGCCTTGAGCGCCTCGCCCCGCTCCTCCTTGGTCGGCGCCGCGCCGAGCGTCTTCGCGAGCTCCTGCACCCGATCCATCCGGGCGGCGCGGCGCGCGCGCACCGCGGCGCCGCCCGGCCCGGGCGACTGCGCGACGTCGATCGCGTCCAGCGCGTCGCGGGCGAGCGCCCGCAGGCCGGCGTCCTTGGCGTGCTCCGCGACCTTGCCGAGCATCGCCGCCGCCTCGCCGCGGGCCGGGCCGCCGTGCTGGACGACCGCCTGCAGCACCCGCACCGCGGTCAGCTTCGCCACGCGGCCCGCCTTCACCGTGAGCGCCTTCTCGGCGGCGGCGATCGCCTCGGCCCCGAGCGGCGCGAACGTCCTCGCGATCGTCGGCGTCGCGGTGCCGTCGGCCCAGATCGGGAAGATGCTCTGGACGAGCTCGCTCGCCGGGAGCGACGCGTAGTAGCGCGCGTGGTGGACCGCGGCGACGTAGCGGCTCATCGTGCCCGCGGCCCGGCGCCGCGCCACCTCGTCCGGGGGGAGCGTCTCGTCGGGCCGCGCCACGGCGACGCTCTCGTAGGTCGGCACGCGCTCGATCGTCTTGCCCTCGCCGGCGCGATCGATGTGGGTCGCGCCGGCGAGGCGCACGAGCGCCATCTCGAGCACCTGGTAGAGCTTGATGAAGTCGTCGAGCCGGTCGGCCGGCTCGGGCTTCTGCGGCAGGCTCTGGAGCAGCGCGGCCTGCTTCTCGAGGCGGAGGTCGCGGAGCCGCTCGGCGAGCGGGTCCGTCACGCGCGCGCTGAGCCCGGTCAGGCCGGTGGCGAGCGCCTCGGCGAGCTCCTCGCGGACCTCGCCGAGCGCGATGGCCGCGGGCGAGGCGCCCGCCTCGCGGGCGGCGGCGTTCCACGCGGAGCCCTCCAGCGGCCCGGTCCGCGCCGCGGCCCCCTGCTCGATGACCGGGAGCAGCGAGAGGCCGAGCGGGCCCTCCACGATCGCGGCGAGCGGCCACAGGACGGGCAGGGCCGCGTCGATCCCGACGTCGCCGAGCAGCGCGCGGAGCCGGGCGTCGCGGAGCGAGCCGG
>JAICEP010000855.1 GCA_025924095.1 Sorangium sp. | reverse complement strand
GGGCGGGCCCCCCGGCGCCCCAACGGGGGCCCCCGCGGGGGGCGCCCCCCCCCCGCCCGGCCCCTGGTCCCCCGCCGCGCGCTTGTCCTGCGACCGCGCGAGCACAGCATCGAGGACGATCGGGGCGCGCCATGGCCGCTACTTCCCCCGAGCGGCTGGCGCCTCCGGCGCGGCCACCTTCTTCGGCAGGCTGAGCCGGCGGACGGCGCTCGCGTTGGGGAACATCGATTCGTCGAACTCGACCCCGTTGTCGATCTTTGTCGAGTCGATGAAGAACGCGACCCGCGGGTCGGCCACGGGCGGCCCCGCGTCGGTCTCGCGCCCGCCGCACTGGGCCTCTCCGGGCGGGAGCGGGAACTCGTAGAACGTCTTCCAGCTGCTGCCCTTCGGGCTGTGGAACAGGGCGGCGCCGACGAGGTGGCTCGCGTCCGGCAGGCGCTCGAACTTCACCTCGACGAGGTCGTTCGGGAAGACCTCGACCTCGTCGACCTTGGCGAGGTCGTCCTCGAGCGTCTCCTTGTCCCGGAGCAGGATCTGATCGTACGTCGCGTTCTCCATGCGCGCGCTGCTCTTCAGCTGGTAGAGCCGCACGACGACGGGCCTCGGGTTCCCGTTCTCGTTGGGGTTGATGTTGTCGGACGCGTAGATCGACAGCGTCACGATCTGCACGTCGCACGGCTCGGGGGCCGCGGGCGGCGGCGCGGCGGACGTGCAGCCCGAGACCGCGGCCGGCAGGGCGACGCCGAGCGACGCGGCGAGCAAGGCCGCGGCGGCGCCGGCGGCGACGCGGACCGCGCGCGATCTGGCGGGAGACGGCGGCGTGCGGCGGGATCCGGCCGGGCACGCCGTCCGCTCCCGTGATGGGTGGGGCAAGCGCGGATCCCCGGCCGCCGCCGAAGCCAGGAGGAGCGTTTCGAGCGCGACCATGCCTCAGGGTTGTATGCGGAGTCGCGGCGGCCGTGCAACTTTCGGAGCAACCGTGGCGGATTGCGGTGCTGTCAGGGCACGGGGACCGGAGGCTTCAGGGCCGGCGCCGCGCCCGAGGCCGCGCACGCCGTCTACCCACCCTGCCGTCTGCTCCCCGGGACGGTGCGCGCATGGGCGGAGTCGTCTCGCGCATGCAGCAACCCGAAAAGGGTGCGCAGGAGGCCGCCGAGGATTGCGCAGGAGGCCGCCGAGCCTGCGCAGGCGACGTTCGAACGCAACGCAGGACACCAACATGGGCGCGCAGGAGGGGCGCAGGAGCTGCGCCTCTGGGATTCACAAACTCTCTCTCTCTCGCGCGCGGCCTTTCGATGCACCTCCCGAGCTGGCGGCGATCCGCGGCGCGCGTCGTTCAGTCCGAGAACGAGACCGTGAAGTTCTTCTCGGCGTCGACCCCGATCTGGACCCGCTTGGGGAGCGCCCCCTCCGCCATCTTCTCCAGCACGGCGACCGAGAGCTGCGGCAGGAGCGACGCCCGGAGGATGTGATCGATGTTGCGCGCCCCCGTGTCGACCTCGGTGCAGCGCGCCGCGATCGTCTCGACGAGCGCGTCCGAGTACGACGCCTCGATCCGCTGGCTCTTGCGCAGGCGGTCGACGAGCGCGTCGAGCTTGAGCCGCGTGATCTCGCCGAGCGCGTCGGGCGAGATCGGCAGATACGGCACCGTCGTCATGCGGGCGAGCAGCGCCGGCTTGAAGTGCGCGGAGAGCGTCGGCTTGATGGCCTCGACGATCTCCTTGATGAACGCGCCGTCCGCGTCGAGCTGCCGCGCCGGGTCCTCCTCGCGCGCCGCGATCGTCATGTTCGTGATCTTGTCGGTCGCGAGGTTGCTCGTCAGGATGATGACCGTGTTCTTGAAGTCGACGAGCCGCCCCTCGCCGTCGCTGAGCATGCCCTTGTCGAACACCTGGTAGAACAGGTTCAGCACGTCGGGATCGGCCTTCTCGACCTCGTCGAGGAGCACGACCGTGTAGGGCCGCTGGCGCACGGCCTCGGTGAGCATGCCGCCCTCGCCGTAGCCGACGTAGCCGGGGGGCGAGCCGATGAGCCGGGAGACGGTGTGCTTCTCCTGGAACTCGGACATGTTGATGACCGTCATCATCCGCTCGCCGCCGAACATGAGGTCGGCGATCCCGAGCGCGGTCTCCGTCTTGCCGACGCCGCTCGGCCCGACGAGCAGGAACACGCCCTGCGGCGTGCTCAGCGGCTTCAGGCCCGCCCGCGCGCTCCGGAGCTCCTTGGAGATGGTCACGATGCCGTTCGTCTGCCCCTTGATCCGCCGGGTCAGCCGGCCCTCCATCTCGAGGAGCGCCTTCACGTCGTCCTGGACCATCTTGCCGACGGGGATGCCCGTCCACGCCGCCACGACGCTCGCGACCATGGCCTCGTCGACGTCCGGCCGGATCAGCGGCACCTCGCCCTGGCTCTGCTTGAGCTCGTCGAGGGCCTTCACCACCTCGCGGCGCGCGGCGTCCCGCTCCTCGCTCGTCTTCGCCTCGTCCATCTTCTTGCGGGCGTCGATGACCCGCTGCGTGCCGGCCGTCTCCTTCGCGTAGGCGGCGCGCACCGTCTCGAGCTCGGTCTTCGCCTTGGCGAGCCTGTCCTTGAGCTGGGCGACCCGCTCGCCGTCGATGTGCACGCCCTTGTCCCGGTCG
>JAICEP010000854.1 GCA_025924095.1 Sorangium sp. | reverse complement strand
TTGGTCGCCTGGGATCGGCCCCCGCCCCGCTCCCCTACCCCCCCGCCCCCCGTCGCCCCCCCCGGGGGGGCTCTTGGCGCCGGTCGCCGGCGGGGGCCGGGCTCGCGGTCCGCCCCGCGCGGGCGCGGCGTCCGCAAGCAGGGGAGGCGATCGTGAGCGCCGCGGCGGCCTCGCAGGCGGCCGGAGCAGCGGCAGCGGGCGGCGTGCGCCCCGGCTCGTTCCGAGCGTGGCTCCTCGCGTGCCGGCCGGCGACGCTCACGGCCGCGCTCGCGCCGGTGATGGTCGGGACGGCGGTCGCGTACGCGCTCGGCGGCATGCGGCTCGGCCCGGCGCTCTCGGCGCTCGCGGGCGCGATGCTCATCCAGATCGCCACGAACTTCGCGAACGACGTCTTCGATCACGAGAAGGGCGCCGACACGCACGAGCGGCTCGGTCCCACGCGCGCCGTGCAGGCGGGGCTGCTCACGCCGCGTCAGGTGCGCGTCGGGCTCCTCGTCACGATCGCCCTCGCGGTGCCGTTCGGGGTGCACCTTGCGCTCGTGGGCGGGTGGCCCATCGTCGTGATCGGCGTCGTCTCGATCCTCTCCGGCGTCGCGTACACCGGCGGCCCGTACCCGCTTGGCTACCACGGCCTCGGCGATGTGTTCGTGTTCGTGTTCTTCGGCCTCGTCGCCGTCTGCGGGACGGCGTTCGTCCAGCTCGGCTCGGTGCCGCCGCTGGCCTGGGCGGCGGCCGTGCCGGTCGGCGCCCTCGCCACCGCCGTGCTCGTCGTCAACAACGTCCGCGATCGCGACACGGACGTCGTCGCCGGCAAGCGCACGCTCGCCGTTCGCTTTGGCCGCAGGGCGGGCGTCCTCGAATACGCGATGCTCCTCGCGGTCGCCTACGCGGTGCCTGTCGCCCTCGCCGTCGGCGAGGGCCGGCGGTGGACGCTCCTCGTCCTCGCGACGTTCCCGCGCGCGGTGCGCCTGCTCCGGGTGCTGGCGACCACCGACGGCCGGCCGCTCAACGACTGCCTCGCCGGGACGGCGAAGCTGCTGCTCGCCTACGCGCTGATCTTTTCGCTGGGTCTCGCGGCCCGGCTGTAGGAACGATGCGCGTCGTCGCCGCCAGCCTTGCGCAACGGGACATCGAGGGCGCGCGCCGGGGCCTCGTGCTGTCGCTCAACGACGACGAGGGGCGCGTCGGCCTGGGCGAGGCCACGCCGCTCCCCGGTTTTTCACCCGATACGGCCGATGAAGACGAGCGCGCGCTCGCCGAGCTGCCCGGGGCGCTCGGCGGGATCGACCTGCCGCTCGAGGACGTGACGGCGACGGCGTCCGCGATCCAGCGCGCGATCGCTCCGCTGTCGTCGCGGCTGCGCGGTCTGCCGGCGGCGCGCTTCGCCCTGGAGACCGCGCTGCTCGATCTGCTCGGCCAGCGCCTCGGCCTCCCCGTGTCGGCGTGCCTCGGCGGACACCGGCGCCATGCCGAGGTCCAGGTCAACGGGCTGCTCACGACCTCGGTCGCCCTGCCGGAGATGCTCTCGCGCGCTCGCGCGCTCGTCGCGCGAGGCGTCCGGGTGATCAAGGTGAAGCTCCGCTCGCGCGGAGAGGAGGGGTTCGCGCGCGACCTCGAGGCGCTGCGCGCGCTGCAGCGGGAGCACCCGGCCATCGAGCTCCGGCTCGACGCGAACGCGGCGTGGTCGCTGGAGGACGCGCCCCGCCGGCTCGCCCTGCTCGCGCCGCTCGGTCCCCGCTTCGTCGAGCAGCCGGTCGCGCCGGAGCTCCTCCACCTCCTTGGCGCGCACGAGGTCCCGTGGGCGGCCGACGAGTCGCTCGCCGTCGAGGGCATGCCGGAGCGCCTGCTCGAAGCGGAAGGCTGCGCCGCGTTCATCCTGAAGCCGGCGATGCTCGGCCTCCTGCGCGCGTACGAGCTTGGCCAGAGGGCGCAGGAGCGCGGCCTCGGCGCCGTGGTGACGCACCTCTTCGACGGCCCCGTCGCGCTCGCTGCCTCGTGCGAGCTCGCGCTCGCGCTGCCGCGCCCGCCGCTCGCGTGCGGCCTCGACGCGCACGCCGGCCTGGAGGCGTGGCCCGAGATCTCGATCCCGCAGCTCCGCGGGGGCGGCCTGGTCGTCGCCAGCGAGCAGCCCGGCCTCGGCATCCGACCCTGGACATGGACGGCCTGAGCCTCCTCGAGGCCGTGCGCGATCCCGCTGTCGCCGCGCGGACGGCGCTCGTCCACGGCGGCGTCGAGGCGGACGCCCCGCGCGAGATCGACGTCCCCGGCCTCGGCGTCGGCCCCGGCGGCGCCCTCCGCTTCGGCGACCTTGCGCTCGCGGTCGGGGCCGTGTGCACACGGCTCGCCCGCGCGGGGGTAGGGCAGGGGGCTCGCGTGGCGCTCGTCGCGCCGAACGCGCTCGGGACGGTCGTCGTCCTCCACGCGCTGCTCGCGCTCGGCGCCGTCCTCGTCCCGATTCACCCGCGGCTCACCGCCGACGAGGCGGGCGTTCTGATCGACGACGCGCGGCCCGACCTCGTGCTGCGCGAGCCCGCGCTTGCTTCCGTGCTCCATGAGGCCGGACCGGAGATCGACTCGCTACGCGATCGCGGGCCGCGCCCAGTCGAGGCGGCCGACCTACGGGCGCCGGAACCTTCCGGCGATCTCGCGATCGTATACACCTC
>JAICEP010000853.1 GCA_025924095.1 Sorangium sp. | reverse complement strand
GCCGGGGCGATGCCGCGGAGCGCGATCCGGAACCGGTTGCCGAGCAGGTGCCCCGGCTTGAGCTTGTTGTCGTGGCGGGCGACGGCGAGGATCTCGATCCCGGGCAGCTCGGCCTGCTCGAGCAGGGGCGCGGGATCGCGCGCGAGCGGGAGCTGGATCGAGGCGGTCTGCGTGGTGATCGCGTGCCGGTCCTTCATGCCGGCGAAGCCGGTGCTGCCCGGGTCGGCCCCGAGCGCGAGCGCGATGGCCCGCACCGCGTCGGGCGTGGTGCGCCCCGTCTTGCGGAAGGTCACGAACACGTGCTCGCCGCGGCCGCTCGGCGCGTAGGCCGGGAGCTCTTCGACGACGAAGTCCGCCGGCGATCTCCGGAGCACGGCCGTGGGAAGGTCGCCGGGCGAGCCCGCGGCCGCGAGGTCCGCGACGGGCGGGACGGTGGTTGTCATGGGAGCGCCAGCGTGACCGAAATCGTCCCGGCGTCCAGCGGCGAACGCGCGCGCGGGGGCTACCTGGGCCCGGAGACGCCGCCGACGCCGCCGCCGCCGGGCGTGGGCCTCTGCACGGTCGCGCACTCCTCGTCGCCCGTGTCGACCGTGGTGACGTCGTAGCAGCAGAGCTCACCGTCGAAATCCGCCTCGCTGTCGATGGACTCGATCGAGCTCAGGCAACCGGGGTTCTGGAAGAACACGTACGCGTCCTCGCTGGACGGGCATGCTCCCTCGAGCTCGGTCCAGTGAAAGCACGCCCGCTTGCCGCAGCCGGCCGAGAGGAGGAGGGCGGGGGAGACGAGCGCGAGGATCAGCGGGCGGAGGCTGGCGATGCGCATGGCGATCTCCGGGAGCGGCGCCCGCGCGCGGGCGCGGAGGTGCGGTGGGCCTTGGCGATCAGAGCTCGTGCGGCATCAGATCGCGCGGGCTCCGGAAGTACTGCAGCGGCGAGTAGGCGAGCAGGTTGGAGACGCGCGACGTGTAGATGCACGCGTACTCCTCGACCTGATCGCCGAAGCTGGACGTCTCGTTCGCCTCCTTGAGCAGCGAGCCCCAGTAGGGGTGAAAGCGGCGGGCGATCTCGCGCTCCAGCTTGCCGACCTCGGCGTCGACGGTCCGGAGCTGGCCGCGGATGCGCTCGACCGCGCGCTTCGTGCGGCCCCGCTCGGCCTCGTAGAACGACGTCGCGTAGTCGATCTGGACGTGGCCGCCGGCCGCCCCCGCGAGCAGCGGGCCTCCGCCCCCGTTGGTCGCGCCGTTCTTCTTCTGCTGCTCCTCCTCGATCTTGCGGGTGAGGTCCTTGTAGCGCTGCTGGTAGAAGCGGAGCTGGTCCTCGAGCTCCTCGCGGCGCCCCTCGAGCAGCGCGCTCTCCATGTGCTCGCGGCGGCACGACTCGTGGGCGGCGACCTCGGCCTCCATCTCCTGGATGATCATCGCCGTGCGCCACGCGCTCTCCTTCTTGGAGCGGAGGATGTCGCCGTAGATGTGATCGCCCACGTAGAGGACGCGATCGCCGGAGATGTTCAGGAACTTCTCGAAGTCGTGGAGGTTGCCCCCCTCGTAGACGGCGCCGCGCTCGAGCGGCGCCGTGGCGGGGCGGACCTCGGCGCCGTCGCGGATGAGGAGCGGGCGGCGCTCCTGGAAGAACGCGGGCTTCTGCGCGGCGACCACCAGGACGTCGAAGTAGTGCCGGAAGCTCGGGTACTCGGGCATCGCGTCCCCGAGCAGGTACGTCATCATCTTCTCGGTGAACGGCCAGCGCGAGTTCGTCAGCAGGAAGAGCTTCTTGCCCGCCGAGCGGAACTTGTGGAGCGTCTGCGCCAGGTTCGGGTCGCGCTGGACGAAGCGCGGCAGGTCCGAGAGCACGACGTCGAGGATGGTGCCGTCGCGGTGCGCCTCGTCGATGCACTCGCGGATGTCGGTGAAGAGCCGCGCGTAGTCGAGCGGGACGCCGCGCCCCTCGAGGGCGTCGACGATGCCGGCGTAGAGCGTGGCCTCGCTCAGCGCGTACAGCGTGTCGATCCAGTGATAGCGGGCCGTGTTCGGCCGGATCTTGCGGTGCTGGTAGAGCGACCGGAGCTCGTCCTTCGTGAGCTCGCGCAGGCCGTGGTACCCGCGCTGGACCACCTTGAACCGGTCCATCTTGAGCACGTGGCCGAAGCGCTTGTCGATCAGCAGGCCGCGGATCGGGAAGTGGATCGGGTAGCGGAGGTGCCGCAGGAGATCCTCGGGGTAGCCGCGCGCGGCGAGCTTCGTGACGGTCCCCTGGATCGAGAGGTTGTCCATCTCGGTCTGGTCGTAGATCGCCAGGGTGTAGTCCATGTCGAAGCCGACCCAGTCGACCCCCGCAAGCTTGAGGTTGCGGTTGACGAAGACGCGCCGGGTCCGCGGGATGCGCGTGGGCTCGGTCTGGGGATGGAGCCCTCCGAGGGGGAGATCGAGCTGCTCGAAGAACACAGTGGGTCGACTATCGTATCCCACGCCCACGAGGCATACCAAGCGCCCTATCTCGACGAACGCGTCGCAGCGTCGACGCCGCGCGCCGCGCGCGGTGCGTCCCCGGGCGCCCTCCGCCGGATCAGCCGTCCGACGCGGCGCCACCCCCCGCGCGTGGAGGCGCGCCGCGGTCGCGCGGGCGCGGCGCCGGAAAGCTGCGCCATGGTGCGCGCCCCTCCCGTCTTGTGCGATCG
>JAICEP010000852.1 GCA_025924095.1 Sorangium sp. | reverse complement strand
GGCAACGCGAGCTCCGAGGACGCCGGCGGGTACGGCGCGGCCGTGACGGTGCTCTCCGAGCTCGCCTGCGGGATCGCGGGGATCTCTCCTCGGTAGTACGGTGTCGACCAGGGACGAATTCGAGGTGGCGGCGATCGCCGGAGGGGGACCCATGGGGGACAACGGGAACACGGGGCTCGGCGCCCCCGAGCTCGCGTCGAACGAGGTGTTGAGATCGGTCGCGGCGGGCGCGGCGACGCTCTCGCCGGGGGCGCACGGCGACGGCGTGCGCGCCTTGCAAGAGGCGCTCGGCGCGATCGGCGACCCGATGACGGCCGACGGCTCGTTCGGGCCGAAGACGCGCGCCGCCATCGTCGCGCTGCAAGCCGCGGAGGCCCTGCCGCAGACGGGCATCGTCGACGCCGCGACGATCGCTGCCCTCGATGGGCGCCTCGCGGCCCGGCGTGCGCTTCCGCTCGACGAGGCCCTGGCCAGGGCCGCGGGGCTCAGCCCTGAGCAGGTGGCGGCGCTCGGCCGCAAGTCGCCCGCGGTCCAGGCGTCCGCCGCGCCCTCGCGCCACGACCAGGCCTATTTCACCGACGCGAACAGGCTCCCGCAGGTCGTGCCCGGGGCCGAGCCGGACCCAGACTCGCCGCCGCCCGCCGCGGACTCCGTCGGCGACAGGCCGGCGACCACCGTCTCCGGCGCGCTCGCCGCCGATCGGAGCGCGCGCCTCGACGAGGTCCGGCGCGCCCTCGGGGGCGACGCGCACGCGCTGGCCGCGCTCGACAGGCTGCTCGCGGCGGGCCGGCTGCACACGGGGGCGCTCCTGCCGAACCTCGGGACCCTGGCGGGCGTCCGGCGCGATCCAAGGCTCGTGCTCGAGGGCGGCATCGATCCGCACCTCGTGCTCGCGCAGGCGATCCGACACGTGGACAACCCGCTGCGCGTCACGCAGGGCGCGCACCACGGCACATGCGGCGCGGGAACGATGGAGTATGTCCTGCTGCGCGTCGACCCGGCCGAGTTCGTGCGGATCCTCGACGGAATCACGCGGGAGGCGGGCGAGGTGACGCTCCGCTCGGGCCGCGTGCTCAGGATGCCGCGCAACGCGATCCTGCGCGACGCCTCGGGCCGCGTCGACATCGACCGGCTGTTGCAATCCGCGCTCATGAACCACGCGACCGCGATGAGCTGGATCTTCGATTACGACAACCCCGAGGACAACGCCTCGTTCTGGGCCGCCCTGGGGGGTGACTCGCTGGTCCCGCTCGGCAATTTCACGAGCCTGTTCCAGGACATCATGGGCGGCAGCTACACGAGCGTCTCGTCTCTCCTGCGCAGCGGCGCGTCCATCGCCGACGACGTCGCCGGGGCGATCGGGCGCGGCGAGAAGGTGCCCATTCTCCTGAAATGGAACGGTGGCTACCACTGGGTCGCTGCCGAGAAGATCGAACGCGGGGCCGACGGCACGCCCGCCTCGGTCATCCTGCGCAACCCCGTGGGGTCGGACAGCTGCCAGGGCACCCCGCCCCGCGCGCCGCTCCCCGAGGGCTGCGGCCGGTTTCGCATGAAGTACGCCGATCTCGCCGCGCACCTCGACGGCGCGACCCTCAGGGGCTGAGCCTCGCGGGAGGGGAGCCCCGCCGGTCGTGGAGCGAAGGCGGCCCCTTTGATGCATGGATATACGCCCTGTCGTGTTTCCATGGACACGACGGTTGCCGCGAGGAGCACGCGGAGAGCCCCCTGGAGCGCTCTACCGGGAGCCGTTCAAAGCACGTACCGGATCCAGCACGCCTTCAGCCCTCGCAACAGCAGGGAGAGGTTCCACTCCGGCGCCCTCCCTGCCCGCTCGAACCGCCCCGGGAGGGACGCCAGCACCTCGATCCCGATCCTCGCCTCGGCGCGCGCGAGCGCCGCGCCGACGCAGAAGTGGACGCCGTGGCCGAACGACAGCCCCACCTGCCGCTCGCGGTCGATATCGAACCGATCCGGGTCCGGGAAGACCTGCTCGTCGCGGTTGGCCGAGCCGATGAGCGCCGCAACGAACGCGCCCGCCGGCACCTTGACGCCCCGGAGCTCCACATCGGTCTTCGCCTGCCGCAAAGCGATCTGGGCCGGCGGCTCGAACCGCAGCGTCTCCTCGAGGAAGGTCGGGATCAGCGCCGGGTCCGCGCGTACACCTCGGGGTGATCCATGAGGAGCACCAGCGCGGCGTTGAGCAGGTGGGTCGTCGTCTCGAACCCGGCGGCCAGCAGCACGAAGAGGAAGCTCACGAGCTCGGGCTCGGTGAGCGCGACGCCGTCGATCCGGGCCGCCAGGAGGTCGCTCACGAGATCGTCCCGCGGCGCGGAGCGGCGCGCCGCGATGACCTCCAGGAGGTATCGCTCGAGCTCGACGATGGTGGCGCGGATGCCCGGCCTCATTTCCGGCGTGGCCACGGCGGTGGCGACGAAATCCGCGGTCCAGCGCTGGAAATGGGCGCGCAGCGCCGGGTCGAGGCCGAGGAGATCGGCGATGGCCGCCGCCGGGATGGGCATCGCGAGCTCGGCGTAGAAGTCGAGCTCGCGCCCGGGGGTCAGCCGCTCGGCGAACTCCCGGGTCACCGCGCGCAGCACGGGCTCGATCCGCGGGACCACGCGCGTGCTGAACGCGCGGCTCACGAGGGTCCGGGTCTTCATATACTCCAACAAATCCAT
>JAICEP010000851.1 GCA_025924095.1 Sorangium sp. | reverse complement strand
TGGTCGAGAAGCACCTGTCGGTCCAGCTGAGGTGGATCGACGCGCGCTCCACGTACAGCCGCTTCTCGCCCTCGGCGCGCGCGGAGGCGTGGCCGATCAGGATGCGGGACGCGTGCCAGAGCCGCTCGAGGTCGTCCTCGGGGGCGCCGGCGGGCGCCCGGCGGACCCGCGCGCGGAGCAGCGTGATCGCGCCCTGGAGCTGGTCGAGCGCGACGCCCTCGCGCCCGGCCGCGTCGAGGACGCCCTGGAGCGCCCGCAGGAAGCGGCCCTCCTGCCCGGCGAGCTCCTCCTCGAGCGCCGAGAGCAGCTCCCGGGGCCAGGCCCTGAGCGACGCGGCCGAGGCGGTCACGGACCGCGCGAGCGCGCGCTCCAGGTCCTCCCGCTGCTCGGCGATGGAGAGCGGCTCGCCGCGCGAGGACGCCCCGGCGGACGCGCGCGGGAGGGCGGCGTAGTAGCCGCAGCCGCACGACTCGCGCCGCGTGAGCTCGACCGGCAGCAGGCTGCACGCCGGCACCCGCTCGCCGCCGAGCTGGCGCACGACCGTCGTGACCGCGAGCGCCCCGAGCTCCTTGATCGGCTGGCGGACGGTGGTCAACGACGGCCTCGTGACGCGCGACACGGCGACGTCGTCGAACCCGCACACGAGGACGTCGCCCGGGACGTCGACGCCGTGGGCCTTCAGCGCGTCCATCGCGCCGAGGGCCATGTTGTCGTTGCCGGCGATGACGGCGTCGAAGTCGACCCCGCGCGCGAGGAGCTCGCGCATGGCGCGGCGGCCGCCGTCGATCAGGAAATCGCCGAACACGAGGAGGCGCTCGTCGTAGGGGAGCGCGCGCGCCTCGAGCGCCCTCCGGTACGCCCGGGCGCGCAGCTTGGCCTCCTCGTTGTCGACCGGCCCGCTGATGTACACGACGCGCCGGCACGCGTGGTCGTCGAGCACGTGCGCGACCGTCGCCTCCACCCCAAGCGCGTTGTCGACGATGACGCTCGGGATGCCCTCCATCGCGAGCCCCACGCTGCACATGGGCAGGGACGCGTACGATCGGCAGAACGCGTACGCTCCCTCGACGCCGAGGTGCTTCGTGAGCGCCGACGAGACGATCACCAGCCCGTCGACCGTCGCCGCGCCGACGAGCGCATAGATGCTGCCCCGGGCGTCCAGGGTGTCACCCCGGCGGGCGCCCGTCTCTCCGAAGGCGACGACGAGGTTGACGTCGTGCGCCTCGGCGGCGCGCTCGACGCCGAAGCGCACCTCGGACTGATACTCGCCGCAGAGAGAGTCGGTCAGGAGGGCGATCGTGGGCCGCTTCGCCGCCATGCTCGAGCGCTCCCGGCTCACGCCTCGTCGATGGACACGAGGCTCGGGGACATGCGCTGGAGGGCCGCCAGGCTGCGCCGCTGCCACCCGAGCCGCGCGTCCGTGACGAACCTGATCTCGCACCCGAGCCCGTGGGCGGCGACGCCGCAGATGAAGGCGATGAACGCCTTCAGGCAGCTCGAGTTCAGGAAGTACAGGGCGCGTATGTCGAACTCGACGGTGGTCAGCGAGAGGCGCTTCACCTCGAGCTGGACCTCATTGCAATAGCTGCCGAGCGGCGCGGCCGCCGCCATGTCGCCCGTCCCGGTGAGCTTGATGCTGAGCCGATCGCCGCTGAGGGCCGGCTCGATGCCGAAGCTCTCGGTGACGACGGGCTCAACCCTTAAGCTGCTCATTCAGCCTCCACCGCTCGAGCGGCGCGTGCGCGATGATCGTGAGCTCGTTGCCCTCGATCTTGTAGTCGACGTCGAGCCCTCCCTCGGCGCGGACGCGCGCGAGGCCCAGGCCGGAGACGCCCTCGATCATCGCTGTCTCCGTGATGAGCTCGTCGTAGTGCTTCAGCGGGTCGCTCGCGGTCTTCAGATCGAGCAGCCGCTTCTCGACCTCCCGCAGGCGCTCCGGGGACGCCTCGTTGCGCGCGCGGATCTTCATGATGTGCGACCTGTCGTCCTCCTCCAGCGCGAGCTCGAGGCTGACGCGAGGGCCGGTGGAATACTTGGTGATGTTCTCGGCGAGCTCATGCGCGGCCATGTAGAACCGCGAGCTCACGTTCGCGTCGTCCAGCACCGCGCCGCAGAAGCTGGACACCAGCCGCAGCACCGCCGTCGCCAGGCGCTCGCTCGGAAAGAAGGTGATGCAGAGGAATAGCGAGGCGCTCTGCGTTGGTTCGGGGGATGACACAATCTGTCATTATACGCGGCCCTCGCGCCGGATCCAACCGGGGACTTCGGCGAGCGGCGTGACGGCGTGACGGCGCGGGGCGAACGGCGCACTTCACGTGGGCCGTGACGCGGCGCGCTGTCGCGATCGAGTGGCACATTCATTGATGTGATCTCGGCGCCCATCGATGGCGAGGTGTGTCCGTGGATCCGGTCGGGTCCCCGAGCGCCTCGCGCACAACTGCCGTCGCCTGCGGGAGAGATCCCGGCGGGCAACCCCACCAGGAGGTGATTGCTGTATGAAACGACGACCCCTCTCGCCCGGGCCGCTCGGGCCACCCGTCTGCCGCGGTCGCCGCTCGGGGGCGATATCGCGCGTGCATCCCCTCGTGAGGCGCGGCGTCCTTGCCGGAGCCGCCGCCGCAACCCTCAACTGTAGTACAGGGCCCGGGGCGGAGCGCGACATCGCGCAGGGAACCGGCGG
>JAICEP010000850.1 GCA_025924095.1 Sorangium sp. | reverse complement strand
GCCCTCGCCGGTGGAGCCGCCCTCGCCGGTGGAGCCGCCCTCGCCGGTGGAGCCGCCCTCGCCGGTGGAGCCGCCCTCGCCGGTGGAGCCGCCCTCGCCGGTGGAGCCGCTGCTGGACGAGCTTGTCGCGCCGCCGCCCTCGCCCGTGGAGGCGCTGCTGCTTGTCGTGCTCGTGGTGCCGCCGCCCTCGCCGCCGTCATCGGAGCAGGCAGCCGCCGATAGCCCGACGGTCAGGCAGAGGGCCAGTTGAAGTGTAGTTTTGTGGAAAAGCATGGAAGACCTCATCAGTCACTGGACGTGCGCGGCGCTCGCCGCGCCATGGACTGGCCAGTAGCCTAGAGGCCCCTGTGGGTGTTCACAACGCATTTCGCGAGAAAGGCAGATGTTCACGCCTCGCGAAATGGCGGCACTGCAATGCAATGGCAGCGCTGTACCGCGCTGTTCGTCGCGCGCTATCCCGCGAGCGCCTTCGAGGAGAGCAGCTCTCCCGGATCGCGCTCTGCCATGTCCTCGAAACGCGGGAGGTCGGCGAGCCGGTGCGCGGTCGTGGCGCACGTCTCGGGGTCGCGGTCGAACGCGATCGCGCGGCTGAGGCCCTGCTTCGACACGCCCCTGAGCAGCGCGGGCGAGTGCGTCGTCGCCACGATCTGGCAGACGGAGGGCCGCGCCGCCCCCTCCAGGAGCTGCGCGAGCAGGCCGGCGCGATCGGGGTGCATGCC
This sequence comes from Sorangium sp., assembly GCA_025924095.1. Taxonomy (GTDB): domain Bacteria; phylum Myxococcota_A; class Polyangia; order Polyangiales; family Polyangiaceae; genus Sorangium. The sequence continues at coordinate 1,970 of JAICEP010000850.1, read as the reverse complement.
GGCGTCGGGGTCCTCCACGAGGAGGAGCGAGCCCTCCGGCGCGGTGAGCACGCCGGCGATCTTGCCGAGCGCGCGCAGCGCGCCGTCCGGGAGGCTCGGCGCCGGGACGCGGGTGCCGTCCTTCTCGACGAGCACCATCATCACGTCGCCGAGGCCCGTCTCCGCAAATTCGATATCGCCGATCTCGGGCGCGAAGATCGAGCTCACCCAGCCGAGCACGTCGGCCTTGTGATCGGCCTCCTGGCAGAGCCAGCGGAGCACGGCGGAGAGGTTCTGCCCCCCGGCGCCGAGGTTCTCGATCTCGTGCGGCACGTAGCCCCGCATCCGCGAAGGATCGATGTCGAGCGACAGCGTGCTCCGCATCGCGACCTGGAGCGCGTTGCAGAGCGCGATGGCGTCCGAGAGGCTCACGTCGTCGCCGCGCCCGCGGTGGTGCTCGATCTGGCCGAGCAGGCTGCGCCGCCCGGGGTGGCGATCCATCGAGGCGAGCCTCATCGAGCGGCCCTTCTTCGACGCCGCCTTCATCGCGCCGCCCGTGGAGAACCCCTCGAGGCCCCTCAGCGCCGACGCGGGCGTGTCGAAGAGCAGGCCCCCCGCCGACTTCGCCTCGAGCGACTCGTGCTCGACGATCACGTCAGGCTCGACCTGACACGTGAGCTTGTGTGTGAGCTCCTCCTTCCCTATCGTCCATCGGCTCTCGATGGTGAACGATTTGGCGCCCCTGTACGTGGCCCCCTGCGTGCCGCCGCGCAGGCCCGGCCAGATCTCGCGCCTGCCGTCGACGCGGCCGCGGAAGATGTCGCACAAGGGGAGATCCAGCCCTACGCCCTGCAAGAAGCGCAGGGCGTCGAGGAAGTTGCTCTTGCCCGAGCCGTTGGCCCCGAGCAGCAGCGTGAAGGGGGACAGCTCCACCGTTTGATCGGCGAAACTCTTGAAGTTCTTGAGTCGAATGGATGTCAGCATGCCTGGCCGCTCGCAGCTCTCCATGTAGCCAGGCAGTCGGCCGGATGTAAAGCGCCGGCCGACCGATCAACGAAAGTCGATGAGCTCGATGTCGAACACGAGCATGCCGGACGGCGCGCCGGGGCGCGTCGGCTTCTCGCCGTACGCGAGCTCGGCAGGGATCCAGAAGCGCGTCTTCTCGCCTTTCACCATCAACTGTACGCCCTCGGTCCACCCCTTGATCACGCCGCCCAGCGGGAAGGTGACCGGCTCCTCGCGGACGATGGAGCTGTCGAACATCTTCCCGTCGGTCGTCCAGCCCGTGTAGTGCACGGTGACGCGGCTCGTCGGCTTGGGGTGCTCGGTGCCCGTGCCCTTCTGCTGGACCTGGTAGGCGAGCCCGGAGGCGGTCTTCTTCGCGATCTTCGGCGCCGCCTTCACGTCCTTCGGCACGGGCGGAGGCTGCGGCGCGGGCGAGAAATCGAGCAGCTCGACGTCGAACACGAGCATTCCGGACGGGGCGCCCGGGCGCGTGGGCCGGTCGCCGTAGGCGAGGCTCCCCGGGATCCAGAGGCGGCGCTTCTCACCCTTGCTCATGAGCTGGAGCGCCTCCGTCCACCCTTTGATCACGCCGCCCACCCCGAAGCTCGCCGGCTCGCCGCGCAGGACGGAGCTGTCGAACATCTTCCCGTCCGTGGTCCACCCCGTGTAGTGGACCTTCACCTTGTCGTCGGGGCCCGGATGCGCCTTGTCCGTGCCCGGCGTCAGCACCTTGAACGCGAGGCCCGAGGCCGTCTTCTGCGCGTCTGCGGGCGGCGCGGCGACGTCCGGCGGCGCGGGCAGGCCGGCGGGCTCAGGGGGCGCCTGCTGCTCGGCGGTGGGCGTCGGCGGCGCGGCAGGTACGGCCGACGCCGGGGCGTCGGCGATCGCCTGTGGGGCCGGCTTCTGATCGCAGGCGGCGAGGGGGACGGCAAGCATCGCAACAAGGACGAGGGTTCCGCGCTTCATGCGCCGCTTCATAGCTCGTC
>JAICEP010000849.1 GCA_025924095.1 Sorangium sp. | reverse complement strand
GAGCGCGCCCCGCGACAGCCGGAAGGCCGGGCGGCCCTGGCGCGCCGCGAGCTTCTCGACGATCGCCTGCGCGATCGCCGGGATGTCGTCCGGCCGCTCGCGGAGCGGCGGCAAGCGGATCTCGATGACGCTGACCCGGTAATAGAGATCCTCGCGAAAGCGCCCCTGGGCGACCTCCTCCCGCAGATCCCGGTTCGTCGCGCAGACGACCCGCACGTCGGCGACGGAGACGCTCCGGTCCGACCCCACCGGGCGGATCGAGCGCTCCTGGAGCGCGCGGAGCAGCTTCGCCTGCACGCCGACCGGCATCTCCCCGAGCTCGTCGAGGAACAGCGTGCCGCCCCGCGCCGACGGGAACAGGCCGCCGTGATCCCGGACGGCGCCGGTGAAGGCGCCCTTCACGTGGCCGAAGAGCTCCGACTCGAGCAGCGCCTCGGGCAGCGCGGCGCAGCTCACCGCCACGAACGGCCCCTCCCGCCGGGGCCCGCCCGCGTGGATGGCGCGCGCGACGAGCTCCTTGCCCGTGCCGCTCTCGCCCGTCACCGTCACCGTCACGTCGCTCTCCGCCACGCGCTCGCAGAGCGCGAGCACGGCGCGCATCGGGGCGCTCCTCCCCGCGATCTCCGGGAAGTCGCGGCGCGCGTCCGCGCGGGTCCGCTCGAGCTCGTGCGAGAGCCGCTCGATCTCGTCGGCCTGCGAGCGCATGAGCTCCGCGACCCGGCGCTGCTCCTCCTCCAGGGCCCGGGTGCGGTCCCTGAGCTCGGCCATCAGCCTGCCGTTGTGCAGCGCGACAGCGATCTGGTCCGCGAAGGCGCCGAGCAGATCCGCGTCGCCCTCCGCGAACTTGCCGCGCTGGAACCGGTTGTCGAGGTAGACGGCGCCGAGCACCGCGCCGTGCGCGCGGATCGGCACGCACACGATCGACCGGAGCCGCAGGGCGTGCACCGACGCGTTGCCGTGGAACCGCTCGTCGGCCAGCGCGTCGACCGTGAGCACGGCCTCCCCGCGCTCGACCACCCGCTTGGCGATCCCGTGGCTGAACTTGAGCTGGCTCTTGCCGACGCGCTCGCGGTCGAGGTTCCGCGCGACGGCGACCTCGAGCCTGGTCTTCCCTGGGTCCTCCGTCGAGGAAGAGCGCGAAGGCGACGCGAGGATCACGAACCCCCGCTCGGCGCCGGTCAGCTCGATGGCCGCGTCCATGGCGAGGCGGAGCACCTCCTCCGCGTCGAGCGTCGAGCTCAGGCGCCGGTTGACCTCGAGGAGCTTCAGCACGAGCTCCAAGCGGGCGCTGCCTGCGCTCGCCACCTGCGCGGGCCCGCCGCGGAGCGCGGCCCGCCGGGGGTGCCGCCAGAAGGCCTCGGCGAGCTCCGCCGGGAGCGTGCTCCCGATGCGCTCCCAGCACTCGATCGCGGCCGTGCGGTGCCGCTCGGCCAGCGCCGCCGCCGACCTGCGGCGGAGCACGTCGGCGGACACCTCCTCGTGCTTCGCGTGGAGCTCGAGCTGCGCTACCCGCGCCACGAGGCCCGCGCCCCGCTGCACCTCCTTCAGGGCCGCGTCCGTGTCGCCGAGGGCCAGCGCGAGCTCCGCGCCCGCCGTCGCGTGGCGCAGCGCGAGGTCCGCCGCGTCGGTCTCCCGGAGCAGCGTCGCGGCCTCGGCCAGCCGGTCGCCCGCCGCGGCCCTGTCCTGCGCCGCGAGCGCGACCTCGGCGGCGTGGATCGTCGCCTCGCACGCCTCGCGCTTCGATCCGCGCGCCGCGTGGCCGGCGCGGGCCTGATCGAGCAGCCGCGCCGCCTCGCCGAGCGCGCCGCGCGCGGCGGCGATCTCGGCGGCGAGCCCGAGCGCCGCCACGGCGATCTCCTCGGGGACCTTCGCGCCCTCGGGCGCGCGCGGCGCGCGCAGGCGCGCCACGCCGAGCTCGGCCCGCTCGAGGAGGCCGACGTCCGCGTGGATCTTGGCGAGGTTGAAGCGCAGGGTCGCCTCGGTCCGCTCCTTGGCGAAGGCGATCGCCGCCCGCAGCCCGCGCTCGTAGCAGCGCAGCGCCGCGCCCCAGTCGCCGAGCTGGTGCCGCGCCGTCCCCAGGTTCAGCGCGGCGGTCGCGAGCAGGTCGCCGAGGCCCTCCGCCTCGGCCAGGTCGAGCGCCTCCTGGAACCCGCGCGCCGCGAGGGCGGCGTCCCCGGCGCGGTAGGCGTGGAGCGCGTGGTAGCTGAGCGTGCGGGCGCGGGCGCGGGGCGAGTCCGACGCGGGCCGCAGCGCGACGGCGCGCGCGAGGCTCCGGAGCGCGCCCTCCTGGTCGCCCAGGTACCCGAGCGCGAGGCCCAGCGTCTCGGCGAGCTCGGCGGCGGAAGAGGCGTCGGCGAGGCCCGCCGCGAGGGCGCCGCCGGTCTCGCCCGCCGCGAGCGCGTCGCGCGCCGCGAGCGCCTCGCGCGCCTCGCGCCGGGCCTCGTCGTAGCGGCCGAGGCGCAGCAGGCAGCGCGCCGACAGGCTCGCGAGCCGCCCGCCCGGCGGCCCGGGCGAGAGCGCCCTCGCACGCTCGAGCTGCCCGAGCGCCCGCTCGACCTTGCCGAGCTTCTCGTAGCAGCGCGCCGCCCGTTACTATAGCTCGGCGCCGACGTCGGCCGCCGGACGCGCGCGCCTCGCCCGCGCGAGCAGCGAGTGCGCGCGCCTCGGGTCGCCGGCCGCCTCGATCGCGGACGCG
>JAICEP010000848.1 GCA_025924095.1 Sorangium sp. | reverse complement strand
GCAAAGAGCTCTCGGAGTGGGCGCGTCCTCACGTGCGGCACTACTTTGTGAAGGCATGAGCACCGATCTGTTCTCGTGCCGCAACTGCATCCACAACCCGGCCCAGGGGCTCACGCTGGGGCCGGGCGCCGGCTTCTGCCTGACGTGGGGCTCGATCCTCGATCAGCCGGAACAGACGACGTGCAAATACCTGCATCGCAAGGATTTGCCGATGTTCCTCGCTCGCGATGGCATCCGGGAACACGAGGACGAGTTCTCTCAGGTGGCGTACATGGCTGACCTCGAGACCCATGCGCCCCTCGTCCCGCGCGCATACGACAGCGACGACGTGCCGGACGCGGAGCGGCTGGACAACGTGACCCGGGCCGTCGCCGCCTACCACGCGCTGGACAGCGCGCCGGACACCACCGCGCAGCGCCGCTCCTTGACGCTCGCGACGTTCGCGGGGGCCGCGGACGGCCGCAGGGCCATGACGTACGCGAGCCTGGTGCGCCGCGTGCTCCCCAGCGGAGCCCCGGCGCGCATGTGGACGCGACGCGTGCTGGACCTGCTGGACGAGATCGATACGGACGTCCTGTTTCGAGCCGCAGACCTCCTCGAGGCCGGCGGAGCGGCGGCCGCCAGGTGGGAGGTGGCGCATGCGCGCCTCTCGTGCATCCAGGAGTTCGGCTCGCACGCGGCGCGGGAGGAGCTGATGTATCCGATGATGGAGCTCGGAGCCCACGTCGCCGAGGAAGACTGGAACGGATTCCTCCTCGCGCTCGGGCGACTCAAGGGGAGCTTCCGGGACGTCGTCATCGCCCTGGACGCCGAGCAGCGACTCCTGAGGTGGCCCCGCCCATAGCCCGGTGGCGAAGGCCGTCGACAGCAACCCACGGCTCGCCCGGAGAGCCCCATGACCTCGGCGCAACCGCAACAGACGACCCCGCCCGCGGGCAGACCGGCGCGCGCGCGCGGGCGGCTCCGCGCCCTGGGCCTGCTCGCGCTCGTCGGCCTCCCCGCGCTCGGCCTCGGCGAGCTCGCGATGCACGTCCACTTCAGCGAGAGGGCTCCGGCGTTCGACGCATGGCGCGAGGTGAAGGCGCCCCTCGCGGCGATGAGGCAGCCCGGGGACCTCGTGGTCGTGGCGCCCGCGTGGGCAGATCCGGCGGCGCGCCGCGCGCTCGGGGACGAGCTGATGCCGCTGCGCGACGCGGCCCGGCCCGACGAGAGCCGCTACGCGGCCGCCGTCGAGATCAGCGTCCTCGGGCAGCGCGCCGAGGAGCTCGCGGGCTTCCGCGAGGAGGCGCGGCAGGAGCACGGCCGCTTCGTGCTCCGGCGCCTCGTGAACCCGTCGCCCGCGCGCGTCGTCTACGACTTCGTCGATCACGTGGCGCCGGCGTCGGCCGACGTGCGCGTGACGGATCCGCCGGCCGCGTGCCGCTGGAACCCGCGCGCGCGGATCGCCGCCGGGGGCCTCGGCGGCCACCCGACGTTCCCCGCCGAGCGCTTCGAGTGCCCCGGCGGGCCGTTCTTCAACGTGGGGGTCACCGTGATCGCGGACGAGGAGTTCCGCCCTCGCCGGTGCATCTGGTCGCACCCGCCGAGGGACGGCGAGATCGTCACGCGCTTTCGCGACGTCCCGCTCGGCTCGGTGATCCGGGGGCACGCGGGCATGTACTGGATCATCGAGCGCGAGCGGCGCGGCGCGCCGGTCACGCTGTCGGTGCGCGTGAACGGCGAGACCGTGGGCGAGGCGACGCACGCCGACGGCGACGGGTGGGCGGCGTTCGAGTTCCCGCTCGCCGCCCACGCGGGCGCGGCCAGCGCCGAGGTGGAGCTCGCCGTGCGGTCCGCGGACTACACGCACCGCCACTACTGCTTCGAGGCAGACACCCGATGAAGCGAACGGCGCCCCTCGCGCCCGCCGACGGCCTGATCGCGCTCGCGTTCGCGGCGGCGTACGTCGCCCTCCTGCTCGCGACCGCGGGCGATCTCGGCTACGCGCGCGACGAGGGGTTCTACTTCCACGCCGCGAGCCGCTACGGCGCGTGGTTCCAGGCGCTGCTCGAGGCGCCGGGCGCCGCGCTCGAACCGGCGATCGTCGACGCCGCGTGGTCGGTGAACCACGAGCACCCCGGCCTCATCAAGTCGCTCTTCGCGCTGTCGAACCTGCTCCTGCAGAAGCGGCTCGGGCTCTTCGACATGGAGGGCACGAGCTACCGCTTCCCCGCGATGGTCCTCTCGGGCGCAGGGGTCGCGCTCGTGTACCTCTGGGGCACGCAGGCGCGCGATCGACTCGCCGGCGCGTCCGCGGCCGCGCTCTTCGCGATGCTGCCGCGGTACTTCTACCACGCGCACCTCGCGTGCTTCGACGCGCCGATCGTGACCGTCTGGGCCCTGTGCGCCTACGCGTACTGGCGCTCGCTGCGGGAAGGCGGCGCGCTGTGGCCCGTGCTCACCGGCATCACCTTCGGCCTCGCGCTCGACACGAAGCACAACTCGTGGTTTTTGCCGATCGTCTGCGTCGCGCACGCCGTCGCCCTGGAGCTCAGGGAGCGGATCGTCGCGCACCCGCCGGCGGTGGAGGCCGCGCCCTCGTCGGAGGCCACGCCGGCGGGCGCCCCGGCCGCGGCGTCGGAGCCGCCGCGCGGGGCCCGGCGATCTGTCGCCGCGCTCGCCGCGATGGCGACGATCGGCCCCCTCGTCTTCTACGCGCTCTGGCCGTGGATCTGGCGCGAACCGCTCCCG
>JAICEP010000847.1 GCA_025924095.1 Sorangium sp. | reverse complement strand
TCCCGTGCCAGGGAGTCCAATGTTTGCCGCGCAACACGGCGATCAAGGAAACGCGAAGGTATGGGATCCTCGGACAGCACCCCTCGATGTGAGCGCGCCGAGCTGGTGGGGCGCCTCGGGCGGACGCTCGGCAGCGCCGCGGCGGCGGAGATCGTCGACCGGGCGGGCGAGCGGCTCGCGCTGGAGGGCGCGCTCTTGCCGCTCGACGACGCGTACGACGTGCTCGAGCCGCCGGCGGCGATGCCCGGCGGGATCGGCACCGCGGCCAGCGTCGCGCGGGCCGAGCTGCGCGTCGCCTCGGTCCGGCGCCGGCTGGAGCAGCGGAATCGGCGGTAGACCCGGGGGGCCCGCGGCGGGGCCGGAGCGACTCGAGAGGAACTTCATGTCTTCGGAATCAGCAAGTCGACCTATCCTCGTCGTGGACGACAATCCGGACATCCATGGATTGATGGAGCGGATGCTCGTGCCCAGGCCGATCCACGATCCGGAGATGATCCGCGGGCTGCAGGCCCTCGAGTCGCGCCTGTTCGGGGCCGAGCCGCCCGAGGAGGAGCCGGACCCCCTTCACGGGCTCAGGTTCACCATTGAATCGGCCCACTCGGGCATGGAGGGGATCGCGCTCGTCAGGGCCAGTCCGCGCAGGTATTTCCTTGCCTTCGTCGACATGCGGATGCCGCCGGGGCTCGACGGTATCCAGACGATCAAGGGGATCTGGAGCGTCGCGCCGGACATCTACACGGTCATCTGCACCGCCTACTCGGACTACAGCTGGGATGAGATCGCGATCGAGCTCGGGTGTCCGCCGAACCTGCTCATCCTCCGCAAGCCGTTCGAGGCCATCGAGGTCCGGCAGATCGTCACCACCATCGCGCGGATGTACGACTCGCTCGCCGGCGTGAGGACGTCGGTGAGCCAGCTGGAGGAGGAGCTCGTGATCGCGATGGAGAGCGTCTCGCAGCTCGAGGAGCGGTCGAGGGCGCTCCTCGCCGAGATCGCCGATCCGTGCCTGCTGCTCGACAGCGCGGGGGAGATCCTCGGCGCCAACCCGAGCGCTCACGACCTGTTCGGCGTGGACGAGAAGCTTCTTTACGGGCGCGACGTCGCGTCGGTGCTCGTCGACGTGCAGGCCCCGCTCCCGGCCGCGCGCGCGGTCGCGCGGAGCCGCCTCGTCTGCCCGCGCAGCCGCGCGCTCGAGGCCAGCGTCACGCTGACCCCGCTCAAAACGCAGCCCGGCGCGGGGGTCGAGTTCATCGCGCGGATCCGGGTGACCCAGGACGCGTGAGCGCGCCGCCAGCTCCGGCGCGGGGTGCAGGAGGCCGCCCCTGCCGGCGCGGATAGGCTGGCGGCCGCCAGACGTGATGTGTCGCGGCGGAGTTGCGCGCGTGTCATGAGGGCGCGACGCGCCTGCGCGATACGAGCACCCGCGCGGCCGACGGCCCGTGCGCGAGCGTGCGATGACCCTCCTTGCCCACGACAAGCCGCCTCCCGAGGCGAGAGCGCGCGCCGGCGCGGGCGCCATTGCGGTGAAGTGGCTCGGGGTCGCGGTGGCCGCGGCGGCGCTCTGGAGCACGCTGCGCGGCGCGGATCTGCCGGGCGCCGGGGCGCTCATCGCCTCGGCGTCCGCGCCGATGATGGCGCTCGCCCTGATTCCTAACCTCGTCGCGCGGCTGCTCCAGACCGAGGCGAGCCGGCGCGTCTTCAGCGAGCGCGCGTTCGGGCCGCCCGCGCCGTTCGGGCGGTATCTCTCGCTCACGCTGTCGACCGAGGCGCTCACCATGAGCGTCCCGGCCGGGGCCGCCCTCTCCGAGTCGGTCACGTTCTTCCTGCTCCACCGGTGGTGCGGTGTCCCGGGGCCGCAGGCCATCGCGGGCATCGCGGCGCGCAGGTCGCTGATCCTCCTCGCGAACGCCGTCTATGTGGCGATCGCCCTCGCGCTCGGCTTCGGCCACCTGGAGCGCGCCTCGGGCCCGCTGCTCGGCGCGCCCTGGCTGCCGTGGCTCGTGGTCCTCTCGGGGCTCGGCCTGCTCGCCGCCGCGCTCGCGCTCGCGGGCGCGCTCTTCTCGGGCACGGTCGCGTCGCGGGTCTTCGCGCTGCTCAGGCGGCTGCCCGGCCGGCGCGTGAGGGCCTACGTCGAGGCGAGGGCCGCGGGTTTCTCCGCGACCGACCGGCACGCGGCCGCGCTCGGGAAGCGGCGCGGCGCGCTCGCGGCGGCGGCGCTCCTCCTGCTCGGGATGTGGCTCGTCGAGGGGCTGGAGACGCTCTTTCTCCTGCGGCTCTTGCAGGTCGACGTCTCGCTCGCCGAGGTCCTGTCGTTCGAGGTCGTCCTCGCGCTCCTCCGCGCGGCCGCCTTCATGGTGCCGGCCGGGCTCGGCGTGCAGGACGCCGGCTACATCGCCTTCCTCGGTGCGCTCGGCGTGCCCGCCGCGGTGACGGTCGGCGCCGCCTTCGTCCTCGTCAAGCGCGCCAAGGAGATCGTCTGGATCGCCCTCGGCCTGCTCCTCTTCTTCGGCGGCCGCGCCGTCTTTCGCCCGGCGCCCGGGGCGGCCTGATCCGGGCCGCCGCGCTCGCGCGCGTCCGGTCCCGCCAGCGCCGGAACCTCGCGCTCCACGAGGTCCTGCGGAGCGCGGCCGCCTCGCGCGCGTCGAGAGGACAGCCCCGTGCAGCGGCGCCGGGCGCCCGGCGCTGGCACGTTATTTTCTATCTCCTCGCTCCAGCATCGATCCGCGGTCGATCCGCCTCCAGCCGGATGCGGCGCCGTGGCACTCT
>JAICEP010000846.1 GCA_025924095.1 Sorangium sp. | reverse complement strand
GGCCCCATCTGCGCCGGCTCGACGCGCCCCGCCGCGACGTCGGCCGCCGCGGCGCGCGCGTCCTCGGCGGGGGCGCGCATCTCGAGCTCCGCGAGCGCGAACCCGAGCGCGCGCACCTGCGAGAGCAGCGCCCGCGCGCGGCGCTCGCCGGAGTGCGCGCAGCGCGCGGCCTTCAGGCTGTCGGCGACGAGCGCGAGGTCGCGCTCGAGCTCCGCGGGCTCGCGGTAGGGGACGGCGAGCGTCGGCTCCTCCGGGCGCACGAACGCGCGCCCCTCGCGCGCGGGGCCCTGGCCCGAGCGCGCGCGGGCCTCGGCGCGACCGTGCTCGGCGTGCTCGAGCGTGGCGGTGAGGCGCGCCTCGATGAACCGCAGCTTGCGGCGCCACGGCTCGCCCTCGGTGCGGGGCCCGAAGTGCGCGGCCGCCTCGGGCATCGCGGCGGCGTCTTCCTCGATGGAGGCGAGCAGCCAGGGCGGCGGCGTGACGTGGCGGAGCGACTGCGAGAGCGCGCCGCCGAGCTCGCGCGCCGCCCGGATGAGCCGGCGCAGGCCGCGGACGCGGTAGGCGAACAGCGCGTCCTCGAGCACGGCGGGCACGACGAGCGGGTTGCCGTCCATGTCGGCGCCGACCCACGAGTGGATGCGGAGCGGCACGATCTCGGCGGCGAGCGGCTCGCCGTACGCGGCCTCGAACGCGCGCCCGATCGCGGCGTGGAGATCGGGGAGCAGATCCCAGAGGATCTCCTCGATGTACCAGGCGACGTTCTTCACCTCGTCGCCCACGGTGGGCCGGTCGCGGCGCACCTCGTCGGTCTGCCAGACCGCGGCGATCTCCTCGCGGATCTCGGCGAGCTTGCTCGCCGACTCGTCCGGCGTGAGCTGGCAGCGGTCGCGCTCCTCGAGGTTCTTCGCGATGCGGTAGAGCTTCTCGAGGACGGTGCGCCGCGCGGCCTCGGTCGGGTGCGCGGTGAGCGTGAGCGTCACGTCGAGCGTGCGGAGCGCGGCGCGCACGCGCTCCGCGGGCACGCCCGCGTCCTTGAGCGTGCGCATCGCGGCATCGAGCGAGCCGCGCTGCGGGCGCGCGTCGGGGTCCCTCGCGTAGGCGCGCGCGCGGCGGATGCGATGGTGCTGCTCCGCGAGGTTGACGAGCCGGAAGTAGACCGTGAAGGCGCGGATGACGGGCTCGATGCGATCGTGCGGCAGGCTCGCGAGCAGCTTCGTGAGCTCCGCGGATGCGTGCGCGCGCCCGTCGCTCGGGCCGCGGCGCCGGCGGATGGCGAGCGTGCGGATGCGCTCTTCGAGCGCGAAGAGCTCTTCACCCTCCTGCTCGATCAGCACTTCACCGAGCAGGCGGCCAAGCAGGCGGACTTCTTTGCGAAGAGGTCGATCGACCTCACGTCGACGCGGTGGCATGCGGCGAGCCTAGCGCGACGCGGCGTAAAACGGACCACCGAGTGTGGCCTGGGCGGACGGAGGGGTCGCTCCCGGGGGGACGGACGGTGGTGGGGCTGGTGGCGACGTGAGGGTGCGGTTGGGTGCCGCGGGGTGGGGGAGCGAGGGCGAGCGAGCTGCGCGCGGGGCGGCGACGGGGGTGGGAGCCCGTGGGTGGGGCGGCCTCGGCAGCCCGTGGGGGGGCAGCCGTGGGAGAGCCCGTGAGGCGAGCGCCGGGGGCCCGGTTTTGCTGGGAGGAGAGATTTTACGTGATGGCAGAAACCATCAAAATGATGGCTCTTTTTCTCTTGCATTCGCGCCCCGTGGTCTCGCCGGCAGCGCGCTCGGAGCGGGGGCGCGCGCGGCGGGGCGAGCGCCGACGTTTGTGGGCGGGAGCCCCGGCTCTCGGAGGCGCTCCTGGTTCGCGCGGGCAGGCAGGCGCCGCTGCGAGGCCCGCGCCTCCGGTCCTTTCGAAGCCGCATCGAGCTCGTGTACGCTCCGGCGGATGACCGATGACGTCTTCGGGATCGTCGGTACGACCCAGGGGGCGTTCAAGGTGGAGCGGGTCGTCGCCGAGGGAGGCTTCGGCGTCGTGTACCGGGCGTACCACGAGGCGTTCCGTGCGCCGGTCGCGCTGAAGTGCCTCAAGGTCCCCGGGGCGCTGCCCGAGCAGCTGCGCGCGCAGTTCCTCGACAAGTTCCGCGAGGAGGCGGAGCTCCTGTTCCGCCTCTCGGCCGCGATCCCCGCCGTGGTCCGGCCGCTGCACCACGACGTGATCTCGGCCGCGACCGGCGTCTTCGTCCCGTTCATCGCGCTGGAGTGGCTCGAGGGCAGCACGCTCGCGAGCCACATCGCCGCCCGCGCGGCAGAGCGGCTGCCGCCGCTCTCGCCGGGCGAGGCGATCCGGCTGCTCACCCCGGTCGCGCGGGCGCTCGAGGCGGCGCACCATTTCCCCGGGCCGAACGGTCCCACGTGCGTTGTGCACCGCGATCTCAAGCCGGCCAACCTCTTCCTCGCCCAGCTCCACGGCGCCGAGATCGTCAAGATCCTCGATTTCGGGATCGCCCGCGCGCGCGACGCCGCGACGGTCATGGCCGGCCAGACCGCCACCACGTCGGGCGGCCTCTCGACGGCGTTCACGCCCGCGTACGGCGCGCCCGAGCAATGGGCGCCGAAGCGCTTCGGCAAGACGGGCCCCTGGACCGACGTCTGGGGCCTCGCGGTGACCGTCGTCGAGGCGCTCGCCGGCCGCGAGATCATCGCCGGAGATCACGTCGCCATGATGGGCACGGTGCTCGACGAGAAGCGCCGCCCCACCCCGAGGAACGAGGGCGTGCTCGTGCCCGACGCGCT
>JAICEP010000845.1 GCA_025924095.1 Sorangium sp. | reverse complement strand
TGCGGATCAGCGAGCGCGCGGTGAAGGCGGTGTACGTCCACTCGCACATGGATGAGGAGACGTTCGACGTCGAGCGCGCGGCCCAGTGCTGCGACAGCAACTGTACCGCCGACGGGAGGACCGTGCCTGTCTGCAACTACAACGTGCTCTACCGGGAGAAGGAGCCGCGGTTCATGAGCGAGCCGCGGACATGGCCGGATCGATCCGGCGGGCGGCGCGCCCTCCCGCTCCTCTCGCCGTCGCCTCGCCGGGAGGCCCCGTGAGCGCCGCCTCCGGCCTCCTCGCCGGCCGGCGCTGCCTCGTCACGGGCGGCTCGCGCGGGCTCGGGCGCGCGATCGCCCTCGCGTTCGCCCGGCACGGCGCGCGCGTCGCCTTCACCTACGCGACCGACGACGCGGACGCCGCCGAGGCGGGCCGGCAGATCGCCGCGACGGGCGCCCCGCCGCTCGTCTTCAAGGGCTCGGTGGCGGACGCCGCCCACGTGAAGGACACCCTCGCCGCGCTGCACCGCGCCTGGGGTGGGCTCGACGTGCTTGTCAACAACGCCGGCATCACCCAGGTCCTGCCCATCTCGCTGCTCGAGGAGGAGGACTGGGACCTCGTGATGGACGTGAACGTGAAGGGCGCCTACCTCATGAGCCGCGCCGCGCTGCGGTTCATGATCCGCGAGAAGCGCGGCGTCATCCTGAACATCGGCAACTTCGCGTCGGAGCGCGTGATCGAGGCGCCGGTCCACTACGCCGCCTCGAAGTCGGCCCTGCGCGGCCTCACCGAAGCGCTCGCGCGCGAGGTCGGCCGCTATGGCGTGCGCGTGAACCTCCTCGGCCCCGGCCTCCTCGAGGAGGGCATGGCGCAGGGGCTCCCGCAGCACCGCCAGGCGGAGTACGTCGCGCACTGCGGGCTGCGTCGCCTCGGCCGCGTCGACGAGATCGCCGAGCTCGCGGTGTTCCTGTGCTCCGACGACAGCGCCTTCATGAGCGCCGCCAAGCTCGTCGCCGACGGAGGGCTCTGACGTGGACGCGTTCGACGACATCCTGCGCGACGGGTTCGACGACTACCGCGCCTTCGTGAACCCGCTCATCGCGCAGCGGGCGAAGCTCGCCCGCGAGCCCATCCGGGTCGTGCGCGCCGAGGGCGGCCTCCTCGTCGACAGCGAGGGCCTCGTGATCGAGGACTTCCACGGCACCCAGGCCTTCGGTCATCGCAACCCGGGCATCGCCCGCGCCGTGCGCGCCTTCCTCGACTCGGACGCGCCCTCCTGGTACCCGTCGCGCGTCAACCCGTTCGCCGGCCGCCTGGCGCGCCGCCTCTGCGAGCGCACGGGCCACTACGACAACGTCTTCTTCGGATGCACGGGGAGCGACGCCGTCGAGGCGTCGCTCAAGCTCGCCCGCGCGCTCACCCGGAAGCCCGTCCTCGTCGGGCTGACCGGCGCCTACCACGGCTGTTCTTACGGGAGCGTCTCGTTCATGGGGGAGGGCTACCTCCGCGACCCGTTCGTGCCCTTGCTGCAGGGCGCCACGTCGATCCCGTTCGGCGACGTCGACGCGCTCGCCCGGGTGTTCGCCGGGGGCGACGTGGCGGCGGTGCTCGTGGAGCCGATCCAGGGCGAGGGCGGCGTGCGCGAGCTGCCGCCGCCGTTCGTCGAGGCGCTCTGCGACCTCACGGCGAGGCACGGCGCGCTGCTCATCGCCGACGAGGTGCAGACGGGCGTCGGCCGCACGGGGCGCGGCTTCCTCGCGACCGAGCGCTGGCCGCGCCGGCCGGACGTGGTGCTCCTGGCGAAGCAGCTCGGCGGCGGACTCCTGCCGCTCTCGGCGATGCTGACGAGGCGCGACCTCTTCGTGCGCGCCTACGGCAGCCAGTTCGCCGCGGGCGAGAGCCACAACAACACCATGGGTTACAACGCCCTCTCCGCGGTCGCGGGGCTCGCCACGCTCGACCTGATCACGGACGAGCTCATCGCGTACGTCCGCGAGACGGGCGCGTACCTCCGCGAGCGGCTGGAGTCGGCGCTCCGGCCGAACCGGCTGTTCAGGGAGGTGCGCGGCGCGGGCCTGATGCTCGGCGTGCAGCTCGATCCGCCGGATCACCCCTGGCTCTCCTTCGAGCATTTCGGGTTCCCGGAGCTCGCGCACCACTCGGTGGTGTCGCCGCTCGTGTGCCACCGCCTCTATCGCCGTGGCTTCTTCTGCTTCACCTGCGGGCACGACTGGACGATCTTCCGGCTCCAGCCTCGGTTTGACATCCCGCGCGACACGCTCGACACCTTCGTCGACGCCGCGGCCGAGGCGCTCGCGTACGTGGAGGGCCTGACATGAAGCACGCCGTCGTCTTCGGGGGCACGGGCGCCGTCGGCGCCGCGGTGCTGCGCGCGCTCGCCACGCGCGGGGCGAGCGCCCCGTTCACGTACTGCCGGAGCGAGGACCGGGCGGCCGAGCTATCGCGCGAGCTCGGCTTCCGCGCCGTCCGGCTCGATCTCACCGACGCCGCCGCGCTCCGCGAGCTCGTCGGCCGGATGGGCGCGGACGAGCCGGTGCCCGCCGCGGCGATCCACTGCGCCGGGAGCCTCGACGCCACGCCGGGGCTCGAGCTGTCGGACGAGGCGTGGGACCGGGCCTATGCGTCGAACGCCCGCGCGGCCTTCCTTGTCGCCCGCGATGTCGGGGCGGTGATCCCGCCGGGCGGCGGCGGGGAGATCGTCCTCGTCGGCGGGCCCGATCGCGCGCAGTCGCTGCCGATCCCGGTCGCGTTCGCGGCGAGCCAGGGGATGATCGCGGC
>JAICEP010000844.1 GCA_025924095.1 Sorangium sp. | reverse complement strand
GTCGCGGCAGCTCATCCAGGCGGAGCTCGTGGAGATGGCGACCGAGATCGCGAAGGGGCAGATCATGGCGCTGCACTTCGCGCGGCAGAAGGACGCCGGCGGGATCAGCCCGGTGCAGGTGTCGCTGTGCAAGCGGAACAACGTGGCCTGGGCGCTCAAGATCGCGAGGACCGCGCGGAGCGTGCTCGGCGCCAACGGGATCCTGCTCGATTATCCGGTCGTCCGGCACATGCTCAACCTGGAGAGCGTGTACACGTACGAGGGCACCGACGAGGTGCACTGCCTGATCCTCGGGAACGCGATCACGGGGCACAGCGCGTTCTGAAGGGGGTAGCCCCGCGCGTCTATCCCGTCTTCCCCGGCGCCTTCCGCCGCTGCCCCACAAGGAAGAGCTCCACGCTGTTCGACCGCGTCCCCTCGGGCCGGATGCTCCGGACCTCCTCGCACAGGTTCCGCAGCGCGTCCCGGGCCTTCACGAAGTCCTCGCTCATGAAGATCTTGCCGACGAACGCGCCGCCCGGCGCGAGCAGCGCCTCGGCCACGGCCACGGCGCGCATGAACAGCTCGTAGCTCCGGGCCTGGTCGGCGATCTTGCTGCCGCTCGTCGCGGGCGCCATGTCCGACAGCACCACGTCGTACGGCGCGAACTGCGCCAGCGCCTCGTTCGTCAGCGACAGCGCGTCCCCCTGCACCACCGTCGCCTGCGGGCCGAGCGCCGCGGTGATCGGCGAGAGATCGACCGCGAGCAGCTTGCCCGCCGCGCCGATCCGCTGCGCCGCGTACATCGACCACGAGCCCGGCGCCGCGCCCAGGTCGAGCACGCGCTGGCCGGGGCGGAGCAGCCGCACCCGGCGATCGATCTCCTCGAGCTTGAAGACGCTGCGCGCGGGGTAGCCCTGCGCCTTCGCCGCCTTCGTGAAGGCGTCGGGGCGCTGGTACGGGTTCCTGGACTTCGGCGGCACGGGAGGACCGGAGGGCTCCGCCGGCGGGACGCGCGCGCTCGCTCAGCGGCGCGCGCGCTCCACCGAGCGGCCGGGGCTCAGCCGGCCTTCTTCTTGCCGGTCGGCTGCACCGGCTTGGGGAGACCCTTGCCGCCGCGCTTCTTCACGGCGCCACGGATCGTGACAAGCTGGTTCTTCGGGCCGGGGACGGGGCCCTCGATGAGGATGAGGTCGTCCTCGGGGAGGAGCTTCGCGATCTTGAGGTTGAGCGCGCTCACCGTCTCGTCGCCGTAGTGGCCGGGCATCTTCAGGCCGGGCAGCGTGCGGCCGGGGGTCATGTTCGTACCGATCGAGCCGCCGTGGCGGAAGTACTCGTGGGTACCGTGCGAGCTGACCGCGCCGGCGAAGCTCCACCGGCGGATGACGCCGCTGAAGCCGCGGCCGCGCGAGCGGCCCTGCGCGTCCACGCGCTGGCCGACCTCGAAGATCTCGTCGACCTTGAGCGTCTGCCCGAGCTCGTACTTCGCCGCGTGCTCGGGGCTGCAGCGCAGCTCGCGCACGATGCGCTTCGGCGTCTGCCCCGTCTTCTTGAAGGCGCCGGCGAGCGGCTTCGTCGTGTGCCGCTCCGCCCGCTCGCCGAGGCCGAGGATGAGGGCGCTGTAGCCGTCCTTCTCGAGCGTGCGCTTGCCGATGACGACGCAGCCCGCCTGCACGACCGTGCAACGCAGGACCTCGCCCGTCTCGCTGAAGATCTGCGTCATGCCGATCTTCTTGCCGATGATGCCGGGATGCTGATTCATGATGCGATTGCCTCTTCGCTCCGTCTGGGGTGGCTCGGACTGGCTCCGCGCGCGCAGCGCGCCGCGAGCGTGATCCCCTCGGCACGCCTCTGTACGAGCCGGTTCGGAGCGAAGAACCGGGGCGGTCGCCCGCCGGGTGCGTTGGGGGGCGCAGAGCTTACCCACGGCAAACCCAAAGGGAAGCGAAAGTTTGCGCTTCTGACGTGACCCAGATCACACACCTGCGTCGATTGTGAATTTTGTCACAACAAACGCCTCCCGGACATTGTCCGTCTCGGCGGACATTTCCTGACTCTCCTCGGCATCGCCGAACCGGGAAGCAGGCCTCAAATTTCGACGTCGGAGGTCATGGATGACAGACATCATCGCTCACGGTGAGCCGCGCGACGTCGAGCGCCTCATGGAACGTTACTGGTTTCTGCTGAGAGGCGGCGGGCCCGGCGCCGGCGAGGACGGCGCGGGCGTGGCCGGCACACAGGTGGTCCGTGACGGCGAGTTCGTCGTGGTGAGCCTCGAGGCGACATGGCTCGGATGGCCCGAGGGGACGCTGCTCTTCAGGTTCAGGTCGGAGTCGGCGCCCTGCGCCCCGTGCGTGGAGCGCGCGGCCGCGTTCGCCCGCCACCGGACGAGCGGCATGCTCGCCGCGAGCGACGTGCGCGAGATGCTCCGCTTCGCCGTGGCCCGCTGCGCCGCCTCGGGCATCGACCTGGCCCACACCGGCGCGCCGGCGGCGCGCGAGGCCGGCTCCCCCGGCGGGCCGGGCCGCGCCGAGGCGCCCGCCTCCGGGACGCGCCGCGCCGCGCGGGACGCGGGCGGCGGCGCGAGGCGCTACGACGCCGAGCTCTGGCTCATCCTCTGACGGTTCGGCGCGGCGCCGCGCCCCGGACGAGGGCGCGGCCGCGTCACGAGCCGACCACGTTGATGGTCGCCTTGACCATCGCCATCCAGCACTGAAGCACCATCTTCCCTTCCTTCTCGGGGGTGACGGCCACCTCGACCTGCGTGTTCAGCGGCAGGTCCTTCTCGATCTTCAGATCCGGAATCGCGATCGCCTTCAGACACTCGCT
>JAICEP010000843.1 GCA_025924095.1 Sorangium sp. | reverse complement strand
TGACGCTGGTCTGGGCGAGCCGCGACAGGAGGTGCAGCGCGTCGAGCAGATTCGACTTGCCCGCGCCGTTGGCGCCCACGATCGCCGTCAGCGGCTCCAGGTCCAGCGCGAAGCCGCGGAGCGACTTGAACCCATCGACCTCGATCCGCGTGATCATCGCCGGCCACCGTACCGCAGCCGACCCTCCGGCGCACTGGCCCCCAGCAGGACTCGCCGCGCGTCAGGGCCCCGCCCCACCACGCTCGATCCCTCTCGGACGACCTCCGCAAGGCCAGGAAAGCCGCGGCGTACGTCCCGCACGAGCCCGCTCGGCCACGCCCTCCCGCATGGTAGCGTCCTCTCATGGAGCTCCGCCTGCGCGGCCTCACCCACCTCGATCCGCTCGCCGTCCCCCTGCCCCACGGCACCGAGGTGACCACCCGGGTCGACCGCGTCCTCGGCGAGCGCCGCGTCCCCCAGGGCGCCGTCGGGCGCGTCGTCGGCTCGGCCGGCGCCGAGCTCGACGTGATGCTCGTCGGCGTCGGCGTCGTCCGCTACCGCCGCGACGAGCTCGTCCCGCGCAAGACCGGCCAGGTGCGGCACGCGGAGCGGCGCAGCGCCGCCTGGGACGCGCTCCTGCCCGGCGTCGTCCTCGAGGCCGTCGTGGGGTCGCGCGCGTGGGGGCTCGCGCACGAGGGGTCCGACACCGACCGGCGCGGCGTCTTCGCCCTCCCCTTCCCCTGGACCACAGGCCTCGCCGAGCCGCCGCGGGACCTCGTGAGCACCGACGGCAGCGCCTCGTACTGGGAGGTCGAGAAGGCCATCCGACAGGCCCTGCGCGCCGATCCGAACACCCTCGAGCTGCTCTTCGTCCGCACCGCCGAGGCGCGCGACGAGATCGGCGCGTGGATCCTCGAGGCGCGCGCCGCGTTCGTCTCGTCGGCCATCTACGGCAGCTTCGGCCGCTACGCGCTCTCGCAGCTCAAGCGGCTCTCGCAGGCGCACCGGCTCGCCGAGCACCGCGAGCGCGTGCTCGACTGGCTCTCGGACGACCCGGCGCTGTCGCTCGACGACGTCGCCCGCAAGCTCGCCGCCATCAGCCCGCGCGCCGCGCCGACCGAGGCCGACCGGGAGCTCCAGGCGAAGGAGTACATCAAGCAGCTCTACCGCTCGCTCCACGATCAGGGCCTCTTGCCCGCGCGCGACTTCGCCTCGCTCGCCGCCTTCGCGCGAAAGGGCCGTGCCTCGCTCGACCCCGCCCGCGACCTCCGCCCCAAGAACGCCTACAACCTCGTGCGCCTCATCGCGACCGCCATCCGCTGGCTGCGCGACGGCGAGGTCGATCTGGTCGTGCAAGGCGATCTCCGCGAGACGCTCCTCGCCATCAAGACCGGCGCCTGGCCGCTCGACCGGACGATCGAGCTCGCCGAGTCGATGACGCCCGAGCTGGAGGCCGCGCGGCTCGCGACGAAGCTGCCGCCGCACCCCGACGTGCCCCGCGCCGACGCGCTCCTCCGGCGCGTCCGCGAGGAGATCGCCCGGCGGCACGTCGCCGCGGCGCCGGGCCCGCTCGGCAAGGACGCTCCCCCCGCGCCGGTCGCGGTCTGGGACGAGGGAGACGCCGGGCGCGCGCGCGGCGACGATGAAAGAAGGGACGAGGGATGAACACTCAGGTGCTCGATGCAAAGCAGCAGGAGGTCGCGGCGCGCGTCATCGCCGAGGAGGAGGCCAGGCGGCCGCACCTCGTCATCGCCCTGAGCGGCGCGCACGCCTACGGCTTTCCCTCGCCCGACAGCGACCTCGATCTCAAGGCGGTGCACGTCGAGCCCACCGAGAAGCTGCTCGGCCTGCTCCGCGGCAACGCGAGCCCCGCGCGGACGGAGGTCATCGACGGCGTCGAGATCGACTACACGTCGAACGAGATCCACCCCGTCCTCCTCGGCGTCCTCCAGGGCAACGGCAACTACATCGAGCGGATCCTCGGCCCTCTCCAGCTCCACGTCGATCCCGACCTCGCCTCGCTCCGCCCGCTCGTCGCCGCCGCGCTGTCGCGCCGGATCTTCCGCCATTACGTCGGCTTCGCCACGAGCCAGCTCCGCGCCTGGGAGGCGGGCGGCCGCACGTCGGCGAAGAAGCTCCTTTACGTCCTCAGGACCACGTTGACCGGCGCCCACGCGCTCCGGACAGGCGAGCTCGTCACCGACGTGACCGCGCTCCTCGACCTCTACGGCTTCAGCGCCGCGCGCGAGCTTGTCGAGGCCAAGCGCGCCGGAGAGAAGTCGGCGCTCGCCCCCGACATCACCGCGCGCTGGACAGAGCAGATCTCCCGGGCCTTCACGACCCTGGAGGCGGCCCACGATCACGCCGCGCTGCCGGAGGAGCCCCCGAACCAGGGCGAGCTCAACGACTGGCTGCTCGCGCTGCGCAAGGCGCGGCTGTGAGGCGCGGAGGGGGCTCGCAGGGGTGTACCGCGCGCGGACGAACGGGCTTGTCGTCCTGACCGCCACAACGAAGGACTTCGCTCGACTCGAAGGATCTCCAGCTCGAGGACGGGCCGGCGCGACAGGCGCGCTGACAAGCACCGCCGCCTCACCGCGGCAGCGAGCAGCCGTCCCCGCACGCCTTGCGGCCGTCGCGGCACTTCACCGCGGGGCCCCGCCCCTGGCATGTCACCGGGCATCCCCCTCCGGTATTCGAGCACGACACCGCGCACGAGCCCGTGCAGGTCACCTCACACCCTCCAACCCGGTTGCACCTCACGACGCTGCCGTCGCCCACGACGAAGAGGCATCTGTCCACGTCCTCGCAGGTGGTCGAGCAGCCGGCGCCGCAGGTG
>JAICEP010000842.1 GCA_025924095.1 Sorangium sp. | reverse complement strand
CTCGTGAAGCCCCGCTTCGTCGAGGCGCTCCGCGCGTACCGGGGCGGCATGCTGGCGCCCGACGCGAACGGCACCCTCCGCATCACCTACGGCACCGTGCGGGGCTACCGCCCGGAGCTCGACAAGCCGGTCTATCGCCCGTTCACCGTCCTCAGCGAGGTCGTGAAGAAGACCACCGGCAAGCCGCCGTTCAACACCCCGGAGGCCCTGCTCGAGGCCGCGCGCGAGCGGCGGTTCGGCCCGTACGTGGACGACGACCTCGGCGAGGTCCCTGTCTGTTTCCTGAGCGATCTCGACATCACGAACGGCAACTCCGGCTCCGCCACGCTGAACGCGCGCGGCGAGCTCGTCGGCCTCGCCTTCGACGGCAACTACGAGGCGATGGCGTCCGACTGGCTCTTCATGCCGTCGATCACCCGGACCATCCACGTCGATCACCGCTACATGCAGTGGGTGATGGACGCGGTGTCCGGCGCGGACGCCGTGCTCAAGGAGATGGGCGGCACGCCGGCCATCGACTGAGCGCAGCCCAGGCGGCGGCGCGGCGATCCGCGCCGCCGCCGCGGGGCGCAGCGTCCGTCGAGGCCGCGGCGCCGGGCCGGGGTCACGCGCCGGCGTCGTCGGACGTGACCCGCACGTCGCCCTCGGCCACGGTCCACAGGATCGACGTGCAGCTCCTCCCGAACGCCCGGTCGTGGGTGACAAGGAGCAGCGCGCCCGGGTAGTCGGCCAGGGCGCGCTCCAGCCGCTCGATCGACGGCAGATCGAGGTGGTTTGTCGGCTCGTCCAGCACGAGCGCCCACGCGTGCTGCCCGAGGCCGAGCGCGATCATCAGCTTCCGCGCCTCGCCCGGCGACGGCCGCGCCGACGCGAGCAGCCGCCCCGGCTCCACGCCGAGCGCCGCCACGAGCGACATCACCCGCCCGCGCTCCTCCGGGGGCAGGCGCCGGGCCGCGGCGATGAGCGCCTGCTCCTCCGCCTCTCCGAGCTCCTGCGGCACATAGAGCACCTTCTCCCGCGGCACCCGCGCGCTCGCGAGCAGCGCCTTCACCAGCGTTGTCTTGCCGCCGCCGTTCGGGCCGGCGATCCGGATGCGGTCCTCGCGGCCGACGCCGAGCCGCACGTCCCGCAGCATCACGGGGCCATCGCCGCCGCCCGCGCGGACCTCGGGCGCGTCGAGCACGAACAGCCACGGAGCGGGCGACCGCTCGTAGCCGACGAACACGCTGCGCCCCACCGCCTTCTCGAACTCGAACGTCCCCGCCTCGGCCGACACCTTCTCGAGCTTGCGCCGCGTCACGCCCACGTTGCGCGATAGCCGCGCCTCGGCCGTGGACACGCGGTAGTCCGCCAGCAGGCCCCGGGCGTCGCTGTCTTGCGGGCCCTTCATCCGCTTCCCCGTGCTCCGCGCCGCGTCGGCCGAGGCCTGCTCGCGCCGCTCCTCGCCGAGCCGGCGGCGGAGGTGCCGCTCCTCGGCGCGCAGCCGCTGGTGCGCCTCCTCGCGGCCGCGCGCCTCGGCCTCCCAGAGCTCCTTGGCGGCGCTGTACCCGCCGGGATAGAGCCGCGCCGCCGCCTGCTCGACCCGGATCGTGCCGACGGTCAGCGCGTCGAGGAGCTCGCGATCGTGCGAGACGCACGCGCCGATCCCCGGGAATCCGCCGAGCGCGCCGGCGAGCAGCGCCCGCGCGTCCGCGTCGATGTGGTTCGTCGGCTCGTCGAGCAGGAGCAGGTCCGGCTCGGCGGCGAGCGCGGCGCCGATCTGCCACCGCTTGCGCTCGCCGGGCGACAGCGTGGCCCAGCGCCCGAGCTCCGCCGGATCGAGGCGGAGCTCGCCGCGCAGCCGGCGCGCGAGGCCGCCCTCGGCCTCGGCCAGCGCGCCGATCGCCGCGTCCGCGTGCTCCACGGCCTGCGGGCAGACCGCGATCGCCGCGCCCCGCGGCTCGAGGCGCAGGCTGCCCGCGTCGGGCGCGAGATCGCCGGCGAAGAGCCGGAGGAGCGTCGTCTTGCCGGCGCCGTTCGGCCCGACGATCCCGTACCAGCCGGGCGTCAGGCACAGATCGACGCCCGCGAGGACCGGGGACGCGTCGGAATAACAAAAAGAGAGACGATGCGCGCGCAACGACGACATACAAGCTCCTGAATCCGAGGGCCACGCGGCCCGGTCACGGGACGGGCAGGCTGCGTTGCGCGGGCAGGCTCATCCGACCTGGCGCGCTCGCGACCTGCGACGGAGACCGATTCAGGAGCTGATCTTCACCGGAGCACTCTCCTCTTGCGTCAGCGGCAATGTGTAACAGCCCGTGACCGCCCGCGCAACCGAGGCTCCGTCGGGGGGTGGGGGCATTGGCCCGGAGAGCTCCGTCGCGAGGTTGGGTGAGAGCAGGGCCTCGGAGGACATCGGTCGATGTAGCCCACGCGCCGCGCCCCTCGCCTCACGCGGCCAGGAAGCCGCCGTCGACCGGGAGCGCGGCGCCGGTCACGTAGCCCGCGCCCTCCGAGCAGAGCCACAGCGCGGCGCCGGCGATCTCGTCCTCGGTCGCCATGCGCGCCATCGGGTGCTGCCCCACGAGCCCCCGGACCAGCTCGGGCGCGAGCGCCTCCGCCTGTTCCATGGCAGGCGTGCGGGTGACGCCGGCGCAGAGGGCGTTCACGCGGATGCCCCGGGACGCGACCTCCAGCGCCACCGACCGCGTCATCCCGACGACGGCGTGCTTGGACGCGACGTACGCGTGGTGCGCCGGTTTTCCGGCGACGCCGTAGATCGAGCTCATGTTGACGATGGCGCCCCCGCCCGACTCGAGCATCGCCGGGATCTCGTGCCGCAT
>JAICEP010000841.1 GCA_025924095.1 Sorangium sp. | reverse complement strand
TTTGTTGTTGTTGAGGAATGTTAGTGTGAGGGTGCGCCCCTCCTCGGGCGTGAGCGCGCCGACGGCGAGCGCGCGCACGTCGCCCGCGTCCCCGTCGGCGGCGTCGGCGGCGTCGGCGGCGTCGGCGGCGTCGATCAATGCGGGCGGGAGCAGCCGCGCCACGAGCTCGCTCCGCGCGGCGTCCTCGCTCCGGTAGCAGAGGAGCAGCAAGAGCGCGGGCGCGTCCGGCTCGCGGAGGAGGTCGGTGAGGAGCGCGGCGCTGTCGGCGTCGTCGCCCCACTGCAGGTCGTCGATGAACAGGACGAGCGGCCGCCGGTCCGCGATCCGCGCGAGGATCTCGCGGAGGGCGGCGAACCCGCGCCGGCGGAGCTCCCGGGCGTCCGGGGGCTCGACCTCGCGCCGCGGCGCCCGGGCGATCACGTCGACCCGCCCGAGCACCGGGAAGAGGCGCACGACCGCGTGCACGTCGCGCGGCATGAGCTCGGCGGCCGCGAGCCGGGGGAGGCGCGCGAGATGGCGGCTGAGCGCGTCGATGAGGCTGTCGACGGCCTTGTAAGGGACGGACTCCCGCTCGTAGCACCGCCCTTCGAGGACCACCGCCTCGTCCTCTGCGCGCGAGAGCTCGTCGAGGAAGCGCCGGACGAGGGCGGTCTTGCCCGCGCCCGAGGTGCCATGGATGTGCACGGTGGTCGCCCTGCCGCCCCTGGCCCGCGCGAAGGCGCCGCGCAGCGCGTCGATGTGCCCCTGTCGCCCGACGAACGGCGCGCCCGGGGCCGGCGCGCTGCTGCGGGCCCCGGGGCGCTCGGGCGCGCCGGCCTCGCCGCGGGCGCGGCCCTCGGCCTCGCCGCTCGGCGGCAGCAGCCGCCGGAGCACCTCGTGCGCCGGGGGCCGCTCGTCGGGCTGGGACCGCAGGAGCTCGGCGCAGAGCGCGTCGAGGTCCTCCGGGATCCCCTTCGCGAGGGCGCTCGGAGGCGGCGGCAGGTCTCGCTGCTTCTGCACGATGACCTCGAGCGCCCCGCCCTCGAACGGCCTCCTGCCGGTGAGCGCCTCGTAGAGCATGACGCCCACCGCGTACCAGTCGCAGGCGGGCGACAGGGATCCGCTCCTCGCCTGCTCCGGCGCCATGTACGCCGGCGTCCCCGCGATGTGGCTGCCGCTCTGGTCGATCGAGCCCGTCGAGAGCTCCGTGACGAGGCCGAAATCGAGGATGACGACCCGGCCCTCGCGCGTCACGAGCACGTTCGACGGCTTCAGATCGCGGTGGAGCTTGCCGGCCGCGTGGAGCGCGGCGAGGCCCTGGGCGAGCTGCAAGAGCGCGCTCCGCAGCGGCCCCCAGCGCGCCGGCGGAGCGGCGGCCGGGCCGCGCTCGGCGTCGCCGACGGCGGCGGGGTCGCGCTCGGCGTCACCGGCGGTGGTCAGCTCGGGCCACGTCGACGAGACGAGCGGCGCCGTCTCGTCCGGATCGTCGCGGGCGGGGGCGCGCGGCGAGGCGCTGAGCTCCGAGGCGGTGAGCTCCGAGGCGATGCGCGCCGGGGCGCCGCGCACGGAGGGGCCGCGCACCGAGGAGAGGAAATCGGTGCCCTCGATGAGGTCCATCGTGAAAAACCACCGATCCCCCTCGGAAAACAGCTCGTGGAGCGCGACAAGGTTCGGGTGAACGACCTCGGACAGCGCCCGGAACTCACGCTTGAACCGGTAGAGCGCGACGGGGTCGAGGCGGTGGAGCGACTTCAATGCAACGCGCGCGCCTCGCTCGCGGTCGTGCGCCTCGTAGACCACGCCGAACGCGCCCTCGCCGAGGCGGCGGCCGATCGTGAATCGCGCTGTGCTGGAGAACGTCCCCTGCATTCAATCGCTCGGCATTCCTGCCTGCGGGCGGCGAGCCTACCATGCGGCGAGTCGCGGTTGCTGCCTGTGCAAGGACCTTGCCTTTGCAATGCGCTCGGCGCCGAGCTCCTCGCGCCCCGCTGTGCTCCGGTGCGGTCCGTTGCGCTCCGTTGCGCTCCGTTGCGCTCCGTTGCGCCCGATACGCACGATGGCGCGCAACGGCGCACGACAACGGACGACGACGCGCCATGACGGACCATTCCGCGCCGGCCTGGAGCCTTGCGCGCGCTGGTGCCGAATGAGAGAGTCGGCCGCGAGAGAATGAGCGAGGCAACAGCGTCCTGGGGTCCGACCCGAACAGATGACGCGCCACGCGGGGCCGATGAGGGCGGCTCGTACCTGCTCGTCGTGCAGGGGAGCTCCTCCGCGGTGCTTCGCCTCCCGCGGAACGGCGTGGTGCTCCTGGGCCGCGGGCCCCGGGCCGACGTGCGCCTCCGCAACACCTCGGCGTCGCGCGAGCACGCGAAGATCGTGCTGCTCGACGGGCGCGCGCAGCTCGTGGATCTCGGCAGCCGGAACGGCACCCAGCTGAACGGCGTCCCCGTCGACGGCGCGAGGCCGCTCGGCTCGGGCGACGTCGTGTCGATCGGCGACACGGTCGTGGTGATGCGGTGCGCCCGCCCCGCGAAGAGCCGGCAGATCCTCGAGATCGCGGAGCTGCGGCGCAGGATCGAGGGGGAGATCGACAGGGCGCTGCGCCACGCCCGGCCGGCGACGGTGATCGCGATCCAGCTCGGGGCGGCCTCCGCCCGCGAGGTCGTCGCCGGCGCGCTGGAGCGGGAGCTCGCGGCGACCGATTTCGCCGGCTTCGAGGCCGACGATCGGCTCCTCGTGCTCCTGCCCGAGGCGGACGCCGCGGCGGCGGGCCACGCCGTGCAGCGGCTGCTCGACGCGGCGCACGCGGCGCACGCCGCCGGCGCGGCGGCGCCGAAGGCCGGCGTG
>JAICEP010000840.1 GCA_025924095.1 Sorangium sp. | reverse complement strand
TCGTGAGCGCGATGCGCTGATCGACGTAGAGCGCCGGCGGATAGGTGGGGTCCCGCTCGAGCCGCGCGCTCTGCCACGCCAGGTAGCCGCGGAAATCGATGAGCCCCTGGTACTCCAGGAACCGCACGAGGCGCACGCGCCGCGCGCTCGCGTAACGGACGAGCTCCTCCGGCGCGGGCTCACCGCCGTAGACCAGCGTGGACACGAGGCCGGGATCCTCGCGCCGGTACGAGGCGTCGATGCTCTCCAGGAACGCGGAGACCGCCTCGGTCGAGATGCCGCTCTCGAGCGCCGCGAGCGGCGCGATCCGGACGATGCCGCCCTCGTTGACCGAGACGCGCAGGTAGCAGCCGAAGGGGAGGGGCGCGTCGAACCACTCGATGTCCACGCCCTCGGGCTCGCGCAGCCTGCACACGCGCTCGACGCGCGAGAGGAAGTCGTCGCTGCGCCCCTCGCCCGGCAAGAGGATGTCGTCGCCGTGCGGATCCGCGTGGCCGCCCGCCGCGCGCGCCGGGAAGCGGCGCAGCCTCCGGCCTCGCCCGGCCTGCTCGCGGAGCGCGGGCTCCTGGTAGCGCCGCAGGAAAGCGAAGAGGAACTCCGCCGAAGCGCGGCACGCGAACGCGCGGAAGCTGTCGTCCTTGTCGCGGTCGCCGTGATCCGAGACCGCCTTCGCGATGATCGACCGCCGCCCGAGGCGCTCCGCGACGTAGCCGATCGCGGCGGCCTCCATCTCGACGCCGAGCAGCTTCCGCCCGATCGGCTTCAGCCACTCGAACAGCCCGGCGTCCTCCTGCACCGCCTTGCCGGTGGCGATCGGGCCGATGTGCACGCGGAACGGCCGGGCCTGCGGCGGTCCGTCCGGGTAGATCAGGCGATCCCGCCGGATCTGCGCCATGCCGGCCTCGGTGAGCTCGAGGCCGCCGTCGCCGATGCGGAGCACGCCCTCCGCCTCCAGCTCGCCGATGCGCTCGGCCCAGCCCGGGCATCGCTGCGCGCGCTCCGGCCGCGCGACCGGCGGCGGCCCCCCCTCGACCTGGCTCGCGTAGAGCGCATGCCGGAGCCACCACGCCTGCGACGCCTTCGACGGCGGGCGCTCGGCCGCGAGCGCCGCCTGCCGCTCGAACTCGCGCGCGAAGAGCGCGGCGTCCATGTTCCACGTCCGCTCGAGGTTGTACGTCTCGATATCGTGGAAGAACTCGCCGGCGCCGCCCCCGGCGGACGCGGCGACGCGCTTGCCCTCGTCGTAGCTGTAGACCCGATCCGCGACGATGACGTCGCCGAGCGACACCTCGCCGCGCTTGCCGGCGCAGATGCCGCACATCGCGAGGCACCCCGGATCGAGCTCCTCGATGAGCCCCTGCGCCCTCGCCGCCGCCGCGCTCTCGCCCATCCGCCCCGACCACGCCGCGGCGACGCGGAGCGGCTGGCCGCGGTCGTTCGGGAGCTCGCGGACGTAGTACGGGAAGCCGGCCGCATCCCGCGCCTCCCGCCAGCCGTCCCGGCCGCCCTGCGCGAGCACCGCCTCGAGCTCGTCCTGCAGCGCGGTCACGACAAGCGCGTCGACGCGCCCTGTGGGGAGGTTCGGCGGCACCGGGCCACTCTAACAAACAAGCGCGCGCGCCATCGCGCGGGCGAGGCCTCGTCCCGCCCGGCACGACGGGCGACCCGAGCTGCACCCCGAACGCCCCCCCGCCCGGGCCGCGACCTGGCCGATTTTCTTGGACGAGCGCCCTCCCGCAAGGCTTTCATCCCGCCATGGCGAGGCTCGTCGAGGCGCTGAACCGATTCTTCGGGCGGGTCGAGATCCTCGCCCTCGGCCTCGAGAACGAGCGCAGCGCCGCCGAGGCCGCGCTCGCGAAGGGGATGCCGCTCGAGGCCCGCGAGCACGCCCGCAGCATCCTCTCCGTCCTGCCCGACTCGGCCGTCGGGCTCGCGCTCTGGGCCGACGCCGCGGAGGACGCGTGGCTCGACCAGGAGGTCGTCACCGCGCTCACCGACCTCGCGAAGCGCGTGCCCTGGCGCGCCGACGTGTGGCTCCGCCTCGGGCGCGCAGGGCAGCGCGTCGGCTGGGACGGCGCGCGCAACGCGCTCGAGCGGGCCACCGCCGCGCCCGAGGAGCGCGACGCGGCGCGGCTCGCGCTGCTCGACCTCTGCGACCTCGACCTCGCCGCCGGCGATCCGGCCCGCGCGCAGCGCTGGCTCGACCGCATCCCGGCGCCGCTCTCCACCGTGCCCGACCGCGACGCCGCCCTCCGCCGCGCCGAGTGCGCGCTCGCGCACGGTGACCTCGACGCGGCGCGCGCCGCCGCGGAGATCCTGGGCGAGCCCACCGCGATCGAGGGGCGCGCCGCCCTCGTGCTGGCCCGGCTCGCGCTGGCCGAGGCGGGCGCCGCGCCGGGCGCCTCCGCGGCCGCGCTGCCGCCCGCCGAGGTGACGCGGGCGCTCGACCTCGGGCTGCGGGCGCTCGTGCTCGACGTCCCCGGCGCGGCGGAGCTCTGCGCCTCGCTCGTCGCCGCCTCCCGCGACGTGCTCGTCGTCGACCGCGTGCGCCGCGTCGTCCGCGCCGCGGCCGCGCTCGACGAGCCGACCTGGGCCGCCGCGTTCGCCTTCGCCGAGGGGCGGCGCGACGACGCGCGGCGAGCGCTCGCGCGCGGGCTCTCCGCCGGCGATCGCACGGCCGCGGCGGCGCTGCTCCGCATGGCCGTCGAGACCCGCGACCTCGGCGCGCTCGATGCGCTCGCGGCGCGGGCGACGGGCGTGGACATGCGCGGCGCGACGGCGCCGCCGCTACCGCCCGACCTCGTCCGGCTGCGCGACGCCGCGGCCATGG
>JAICEP010000839.1 GCA_025924095.1 Sorangium sp. | reverse complement strand
GGGCGCGGGAGAGATCCGGGGCGGCAGCGGCCGCCCGGCTCCGGAGCGGGGCCCGCCCGGAGCCACGGCGCGCCGCCCTCCGTGCGACCGGCGCGCGAGCGCCGCGTCATCGGTCCGCGGAGCGTCGCTTGCCGCCTCACCGCGCCCGCCTATGCTCAGCTCATGGTCGCCGTCGCCCCGCTGCCCGCGCCCTCGACGCTCCCGTCCGGCCAGGGCGAGCAACGCTTCGTGATGCCCAACGTCTCCTGGGACGAGTACGTCGCGCTGCGCAAGCTGCTCGACGATCACCCAGGGCTGCGGATGACCTACTGCGAAGGGGTGCTGGAGCTCATGAGCCCGTCGGCCGACCACGAGGATGTAAAGAAGTGCATCGCGCGCCTCGTCGAGCTGTGGGCGCTGGCGCGCCGCGTTCGCGTCTACGGCTACGGCTCGACCACGTACCGCCGCAAGGCGAGGCAGCGCGGCCTGGAGCCCGACGAGTGCTACTGCGTCGGCAAGGTGAACAAGAAGCGGCCCGATATCGCGATCGAGGTGTTCATCACGAGCGGCGGCATCGACAAGCTCGACGTCTACCGCGGGCTCGAGGTGCCCGAGGTGTGGATCTGGAAGGACGGACGTATCTCGGTCCACCTGCTGGGAGAGGGCGGCTACGAGCAGGTCGAGCGGAGCGGGATGCTCCCCGAGCTCGATCTGGGAGAGCTCTCGGAGTGCGCGCGGATCCCCGATCAGGCCGACGCGGTCGACGCCTACTGGGAGCGGTTGACGCCGAGGGGTTGAGCGGCGAGAGCTGCCTCGCCCGGGGCCGGTCCACGATGGCCGGCCAATCTACCAATGCCGCGCCGCTCGGGTTAGGGTGGCGCCCGC
This sequence comes from Sorangium sp., assembly GCA_025924095.1. GTDB lineage: Bacteria > Myxococcota_A > Polyangia > Polyangiales > Polyangiaceae > Sorangium. Next base: position 1,984 of record JAICEP010000839.1, on the reverse strand, counting down.
CACGATGCCGGAACGCCCGCCCGAGCCGCCCCTGACCGCCGACGAGGCCGCGAAGCACCGAGCGGTGTCCTACCTCGGGCGGGTCATCTCGAAGCGGTACCGCATCGACGAGGTGATCGCCATGGGGGGCATGGGCGCGGTCTACCGCGGCGAGCACGTGCACATGCACAAGCGCGTCGCGATCAAGATCCTGCACCCCGACACCGAGCGGCTCCCCGAGCTCGTGCAGCGCTTCGAGCGCGAGGCGGTCGCCGGCGCCCACATCCAGCACCGGAACGTCGCGACCGCGACCGATTTCGGCGAGGCAGAAGACGGCTCGTTCTTCCTGGTCCTGGAGTACGTCCGCGGCACGACGCTCCACGAGATCATCCGGCGGGGGCCGATGCCCGCCGCGCGCGCCGCCCTGATCGCCAGGCAGCTCGCGGCGGGCCTCGGGGCGGCCCACGCGATGGGCATCGTCCATCGCGACGTGAAGCCGCGGAACGTGATGGTCGTCGAGCCGCAGGGCGATTTCGTGAAGCTCATCGACTTCGGCCTCGCGAAGGTGAGCGTCGACGAGCTGCGCCGATCCGGCGCGTCGCCGGAGTCCGTGCGGATGGAGGGGGAGCCGCTCCCGGTCCGGCTCACCACGGCCGGGGTGATCTTCGGGACCATCGCCTACCTCGCCCCCGAGTCGGCGCTCGGGATGGATTTCGTCGACGAGCGCGCGGATCTGTATGCCCTCGGCCTGATCTTCTACGAGATGCTGGCCGGCAAGCACCCGTTCCTGGCCAAGGATCCGGTCGCGCTCTTCAACCAGCAGCGCAGCGCGCCCGTTCCGGCGATCGCCGAGCATGCGCCCGGCGTCGCGGTCCCGCCGGCCATCGAGGCGGTCGTGCGGCGCCTCCTGGAGAAGCAGCCGCGCGCCCGCTTCGAGGGCGCGGCGGAGCTGATCGCGGCGCTCGACGAGGCGTGCGCCGCGTCGGGGATCGTGATGGTCGAGCCCAGGGCGGAGATGGGGTCGAGGGCGGAGATGACGTCGGTGCCCGCGATCGCGGATGCGGCGCGCGTGCCGAGCAACCGGCCGCCCCTGCCCAGCGCGCTGTCGCGCGAGCCCGAGGCCGGCTCCGGCGGCGCTTCGGCGATCGTCCTCGGGGACTCGTGCCTTGTCTCGCTGACGGATGTGGCGGACGCGCTGGAGCCGGCTGCGCAGCAGGCAGCCGGCGAGCCGGCCGGAAGCGGCGCGAGGGCGCCGGAGCCGGCGGGGGCGAGCGACTGGGCGCTGGTGGGGGCGACGGCGCCGGTGGAGGCGGCCGAGGACAAGGAAGACGTCGCCAGTCAGTCGCGGCCGACGCCGGTGCGCGACACGCCGACCCTCTTCGCCGAGCTGACGCGCGACTCGCGCCCGACCACGGTGGGCGGCGCGGCGTTCATGGCCCAGGTCGCGTTCTCGCGGGAGGAAGCCGCCGGCCGTGCAGCTTCCGAGGCCGAGGAGGCCGAGGCCGAGGAGGCGCGGCTGTCGAGCGACTCGCGCCCGACCGCGGTGGGCGGCGCGGCGTTCATGGCTCAGGTGGCGTTCTCGCGGGAGGAAGCCGCCCGCGAGGCCGCTGGCCCGCCGCTGCCGCGATCGCAGGAGCCGGCGTTGCAGGAGCCGGCGCCGCCGGTCTCGACGCCGCTACCGCTGGAGGCGCCGTCTCTGGCGCCCGTGGAGCCGGCAGGGTCGCTGGAACAGCCGGCGTCCAAGGAGCCGGCGGGGCCGACGTCCGCGCGGCCGCCGATGGAGGAGCCGGCGCCCGAGCCGTCGGAGCGTGGTCCGTCGGAGCCCTCGCCGAAGCAACCGTCGCTGCCGGGTACGGAGGAGCCGTCTGCAGCGGAGCGGGTGTCGTCGAAGCCGCCGTCAGCGGCCGCAGCGGAGCGGGCGCCTACGAGCGAGTGGTCAGCGCCTGCTGAGGAGCGGGCGTCATCGAGCCCGGCGTCAGCGCCCGATGCGGAGCGGGCGGGGTCG
>JAICEP010000838.1 GCA_025924095.1 Sorangium sp. | reverse complement strand
GACGCGACGGCCGCGCTCATCGACGGCGCCGTGGCGATCGCGGAGCAGCGCGGGCGCGAGGGCGCGCTGGCGCATCCACCGCCGCCCGCCGCCGATCCGACGCTCGACGAGCTGCTCGGCGCGGTGCGGAGGTCGGTCAAGAGCCCCTCGACGCTCGTGGCGACCAGCGCGCTCTATGGCCTCGCGAAGATCGGCACCGCGGTCGACTTCTCGCGGGTCGTGTCGCAGACGCGCGCGATCTCGCTGCCGGTCGCGCGCGCCGCGGAGTGCGCGCTCGCGGGGCTGTCGGAGCGGTACCCCGAGCCGGCGCGCGCGCTGGTGCGGCCGCTGATGCAGGCGGAGGAGACCCACCTCGCGGCGGCGATCGTGATCGAGGCGCTCGGCACGGCGGATCCTGAGGAGATCGCGTTCCTCACGAGCGCCGCGTCGGTGGGGGACGTGCGCGCGCGCCGCGCGGCCGTGACCGCGATCGCGGCGGCGGCGGGCGTCTCGGCGCTCGAGGTGCTGAGCCTCTCGCTGGCGGACGAGGAGCGGGAGGTCCGGCTCGCGGCGGCGCGGGCGCTCGGCCGCCTGTACGCCTCGCTCGCGGATCGGGCGGGCGACGAGCGGACGCGCGCCCGCGAGCTGCTCGGGCTGGTGCGCGCGTCGGGGGAGCCGGAGCTCGTCTCGGCGGCGGCGCAGGGGGGCGCCCCGTTCCGCTCGGATCCGCCATGGGGCGAGGCGGGGGATCGGATGGGCGCGCCGGCTTCGATGGAGGGTGGCGAGGGCTCGACGTCCCCCTCGGGGATGTCCGGCGGCCCGCCTTCGGGGAAGGTGCTGTGAACCGGCGGCGGGACGACGAAATCCGCCTCTTGCCTGACGAGTTCCAGAGGCTGCGCGACCTGTTCAACAAGCACTGCGGGCTCCAGTTCGGTCCCGAGGCGCGCACGTCGATGGAGCGCCGGCTCCGCGAGCGGGTCGTGGTGCTCGGGCTCTCGTCGTTCGCGCAGTACCACGAGTACCTGCGCTCCCACAGCCGCGCGCGCGCCGAGCTCGACGAGGCGATAGAGCTCATCACGGTCAACGAGACGTACTTCTTCCGCGAGGACTACCAGCTGCGCGCCCTCATGACCGAGATCGTGCCGATGATCGTCAAGGCGGGGGGCGCCAAGGGCCGGCTGTCCATCTGGAGCGCGGGCTGTTCGACGGGCGAGGAGGTCTATTCGATCGCGATCACGGCGCGGGAGTCGGGCGCCGCGGATCGCGGCGAGGTCCGGATCTTCGGCAGCGACATCTCGCGCCGCTGCGTGGTCGCCGCGCGCAAGGGGATCTACGGCGCCTCGTCGTTCCGCGTGGCGCCGCCCGAGCTGAAGCGGCGCTACTTCACGGAGCGGCCGGACGGGTTCCACGTGGCGGACGAGCTGCGCTCGCTCTGCCAGTTCGGCCATCTGAACCTGCTCGACTCGTCGCGCGCGGCGGTGGTCGGGCGGGTGGACGTCATCTTCTGCCGCAACGTCCTCATCTATCTGGACGAGGAGTCGCGGCGCCGGGTGATCGACATCTTCTACGAGCGCCTCTCGCCCGGCGGGTTCCTCCTGCTGGGCCACTCCGAGTCGCTCCTGAACGTCACGACGGCGTTCGAGATCGTGCACCTGCGGGAGGATCTCGTGTACCGGAAGCCGGCGGCCACGCTGCGTCTGGGGCTCGCGGAGACCTTCCCGGAGCGGGGGGGCGGGGAGGAGGGCGGATGAGGCGCCTACGAAGTCGAGGCTGTGCGGGCGACGGATGGTCCCATGGCGCTCCGGGTGGGGTAGAATGAACCTCCGGCGGAAGGTTTTGCGCTCATGACATTCGCTCCCCTGCGCGTGCTCGTCGTCGACGACTCCGCGTACAACCGGCGCAACATCGCCGAGATCTTGAGCGGAAGCGACGAGATCGAGGTCGTGGGCAAGGCCGGAGACGGCGACGACGCGCTCCGTCAGGCCGCCCAGCTGAGGCCGGATGCGATCACGCTCGACCTCGAGATGCCGCGCATGGACGGCTTCACCTTCCTCCGCATCCTGATGGCGAGGCAGCCCACGCCGGTGATCATCGTCTCGAGCTACAGCCACAAGGAGAACGTCTTCAAGGCGCTCGAGCTCGGCGCCGTGGACTTCGTGGCGAAGCCGGACCGGCAGTTCACGGCGGACGCGCAGATCCGCAGGGAGATCATCCAGAAGGTCCTGCTTGTGCGCTACCTCCGGCCCCGGTCTCCGCTGCCGGCGGCCGTGGCTCCGGCCCGGGCGTCGCAGCCTGCGTTGCAGCGTCCGGTGCCGGAGGCGTCGCGGCTCGGGGTCTCGCTGCGCCACCTCGTGGCGGTCGGCTCGTCGACCGGCGGTCCCACGGCGCTCCTGGAGATCTTCAACCGCATCCCGGATCGCTTCCCCGGCGCGATCTTCATCGCGCAGCACATGCCGGACAAGTTCACCCGCACGTTCGCGGAGCGGCTCGATCGCAAGGGCGGGCTCCGCGTGGTGGAGGCGCAGAACGGCGAGCAGGTGCTGAGCCGCAAGGCCTACGTATGTCCCGGGAGGATGTGCATGGAGATCGCGGTGACGCCTGGCAGCGGGGTCGGGTTGAGCGGCGACATCCGGATCCGGGTGGGGGCGCCGGCGCCCGGCGATCGGTACGTGCCGAGCGCGGATCGGCTGTTCCGGAGCGTGGCGCAGGTGGGCGGCAGCCGCGCGGTGGGCATCATCCTGACGGGGATGGGGGATGATGGGGTGAACGGTGCGCGGGCGATCCGCGCGGCCGGGGGCACGGTGGTGGCCGAGAGCGAGGACTCGGCGGTGGTCTACGGCATGCCGGGGGCCGCGGTGCGCGCGGGGGT
>JAICEP010000837.1 GCA_025924095.1 Sorangium sp. | reverse complement strand
GAGCGTGCGCGCGAGCGCGAGCGTCACGGGGCGTGTCGGGGCGACGGGCGGGTAGCGACCGGGCAGGAACGGCGAGGGGCGGGGGCGCAGTTAGCGGGACGTGCGAGGGACACCGACGGCGCCGCGGAGCACGGCGAGTGCGGCGCCGCCGCGACGGCGGTAGAGTTCTCTCCGTGCAAGCGCTCAAGGCCCGCGTTCAGAACGGTCGCATCGTCGTGAACGAACCCACCGACCTGCCGGAGGGCACCGTGATCGAGCTGGTCGTTGCCGATCCGGGCGACGAGCTGGACGACGAGGAGCGCGCCGAGCTCCATGCGGCGCTGGCGGAGGGGCTCGCGGAGCTGCGAACAGGTGGCGGCGTCGACGCGGACGAGCTCCTGTCGGAGCTGCGGGCTCGCGAGTGAAGGTCCGGTTCCTAGGGCGCTCGGCCGAGCACGCGCGGGCGGCCGACGCGTGGTGGCGCGAGAACCGCCAGGCTGCGCCGTCCCTGCTCGCGGAGGAGCTCGCCACGGCGCTCCGCATGCTCAGGAACGTGCCGGAAATGGGAGCGCCTTACGGGCCGATGGCCGATGACGGCGTGCGGCGCCTCTTGCTGTCACGAACGCGGTACCACGTCTACTACGCGTACGTTCCGGAGGAACGCCTCATCGGCGTGCTCGCCCTCTGGAGCTGTCTCCGCGGGAAGCCGCCCAGCTTGCGGCACGCGCGGGGGCTCAAGAAGCGACCATGACCACGCGCGCGGCGCGCATCGCTGGTCCGGCGCCGCCGCACGCGCCCGCCGCCCGCCGGCGCGCCGTCGTTTGCATCGACGGCGTGGACGGCGCCGCGCCGGTCGGATTACCCTCCCGCTCCCCGCCGGGAGGATCCCATGACCGATCTCGACGACCGCTGTCTCGACACGTTCCCCGAGTGGCTGCGCAGCCTCGCCTCGGACGCCACCGACCTGGCCGGCCTGCTCGCCTCGCCGGACAGCCCGGAGGCCGCGCGCCGCTCGCTCGCGGCCGGCCTCAACTACCTCTTCAAGTCGCTCGATCTCATCCCGGACGGCATCGAGGATCTCGGCTTCCTCGACGACGCCTTCGTGCTGCGCGTCGCCGCGTCCTTCGCCGCGGCGGAGAGCCCGGAGCTGCGCGACAAGGTGCCGGCCCTCGCGCGGCTCGCGCGCGACGCGGAGCTCATCGCGGAGCTGCTCGGCGGCGACTACGCGCGGCTCAAGGGCTACGTGCGCTCGCTGGAGAAGGGCGCCGCGCGCGGCCGCACCGTCGACGACATCCTCGGCGACGAGCAGGTCCGCGCCTCGTTCATGCACGAGATCACCGGCTGGGCGTCGAGCTACACCGCACCGACGTTCAGCCGCGACGCGAAGAACCTGATCAAGCTGAAATCCTTCCTCTCCGCCAAGCTCCCGGCCTGACCGCGCGCGGCGGCGCGCCGCCTGCGCGCCGCTCCTCGCGGCGCGCCCACCCGCCGCGTAGTACATAAGGCCCATCCCCCCGGAGGAACGCGTCCGATGTCAGCCGCTCCCCGCTTCTCCGCGCTGCTCGCCGCGCTGCTCGCCGCCGGCTGCGACGCCGATCGCCCGGCCTCGACGGCGCCGCGGCCCGCGCCCGCCGCCACCTCGGCCGCTCCCGCCGCCGCCGCGCCCGCGCCGCCGCCCGACGCGGATCGCTCCTATGCCTACCCCGCCGCCGACCGCGTGGTCGCCATCGGCGACGTCCACGGTGACCTCGCGGCCACGCGCGCGGCCCTGCAGCTCGCGGGCGCGATCGACGGCTCGGATCGCTGGATCGGCGGCAAGCTCGTGCTCGTCCAGACCGGCGACGAGCTCGACCGCGGCGACGGCGAGCAGGAGATCGTCGACCTCTTCGATCGCCTGGCCGCCGAGGCGCGCGCGGCCGGCGGCGCCGTGTACGCGCTCAACGGCAACCACGAGGTCATGAACGTCCAGCTGGACTTCCGCTACGTCACCGAGGGCGGCTTCAAGGACTTCGAGGACGTGCCCGGGCTCGACGCCTCGTCCCCGCGCCTCACGCCGGTGCCGCCCCCCGCGCGCGCCCGCGCCGCCGCGTTCGTCCCCGGCGGTCTCTACGCCAAGAAGCTCGCGGCGCGCGACGTGATCATCACGGTCGGCGACACCGTCTTCGCGCACGGCGGTGTGCTCCCATCGCACACGCGCTACGGCGTCGCGCGGATCAACCGCGAGGTGCGCGCGTGGATGGAGGGCAAGAGCCCGTCCACGCCGGCCGTGATCGCGGCCGAGGACAGCCCGGTGTGGGCGCGCCTCTACTCGAGCGATCCGCCGCCGACGCCGGGGTCGAGCCCGTGCGCGGCGCTCGACAAGGTCCTCGCGGCGATGTCCGCCAAGCGCATGGTCGTGGGCCACACGGTCCAGAGGAACGGCATCACCTCGGCCTGCGGCGACAAGGTCTGGCGGATCGACGTCGGCATGGCCACGCACTACGGCGGAAAGCCGGCGGCGCTGGAGATCGCCGGCGACACCGTGCGGGCCTTGACGGGCGACGCGACAAGCGCGAGCCGCGAGAAAAAATAAGCGCCCTCGTGAGAAAATATCGGAGCCGTTTTCAAAACGATCTCGCACTGCAGCTGCAGCGAGCGCAGCGGGAAACGAGGGAGGCGCGGGAAACGAGGAAGACGCGAGAAACGCGAGAAACGCATGAGCATCAAGCGACGCGAACAGCGAGAACAACGCGAACACCACCGTGGCGCCCGTCTGCTCCATTGACGCGCGCCGCGCGGACCGGATAACGTCGATGGCAAACTGGGGCCCTTCGAGCCCCAGGGGAAGGGAATCAGATGCCTGAGCTTCCGCTCGCGCTGATCCACGAGGCGAATCGGAGCAGCGGGGAGGCCCCCCTGGCGCCCGG
>JAICEP010000836.1 GCA_025924095.1 Sorangium sp. | reverse complement strand
TCCTGCGCGACTTCCGGATCGAGGTGCTCCGCCGGCCGCGCGCGTGGTTCGATCTCCTGATGGGCGGCATGGCGCGCCCTGTCGGTCAGCTCCGTATCCGTGTGACCCCCGTGACGGAGGCGCAATGATCTGATCAAGCCAGATCCAGCCGGTGCGGCCACAGCCGCTCGCCGCCGCCGGCGCGCGCGTGTCACCGCTGAGCGCGCGTCACCGCGACCTCGCGCTCTCCCGCTCCTCGGCCTGGTTCGCCGTGACCACCTCGGCGATCGCGCTCAGCGCGTCCTCGGCGGAGAACGGCTTCTCCAGGAGCGGGCGGCCCGACGACGCGAGGAACCGCTCGAAGTCGGCGCCGAAGCCGACCCCGGTCATGAAGATGAACCCCTGCGCGAGCGCCGGATCGCTCTCGCGGATCCGCGTGTAGAAGACGTCGCCCGACATGCCGGGCATCCGCAGATCGCAGAGCACCACGTCGAACCGCTGCCCGCCGGCGAGCATCCCCATCGCCGCGTCCGCGCTCGGCGCGACGGCCACCTGGTGCACGCGGCCCAGCTGCTCGCACAGCGCGCGCGCGAGCGACGCCTCGTCCTCCACCACGAGCACCCGCGCCCGCGTCGACACGAGCCGCGGCACCGGCGCGACGCTCGGCGTCGCCTCCTCCGCGCGCCCCGCCGCGGGCAGCGAGATGACGAAGCGCGCGCCGCCCGGCGGATCGCTCCCCGGGACCGGGCTCTCCGCCGTGATCTGCCCGCCGGCGCGCTCGATGATCTCGCGGCTGATCGACAGCCCGAGCCCCGTGCCGACCTCGGGCCCCTTCGTGGTGAAGAACGGCGTCCAGATGCGCGGGAGGTTCTCCTCCGCGATCCCGGCGCCGGTGTCGGTCACCACGATCTCGACCGTGTCCCCGTCGCTCCGCGTCTCGACCGTCACCGTCTGATCGCGCCCCTCGTGCTTCGAGCCCGGCTTCGAGATCGCCTGCGCCGCGTTGACGAGGAGGTTCACGATGACCTGCCCGAGCCGACCGTCCTCCATGAGGATCGGCGGCACCTCCGACAGGCTCTTCACGATCTGCGCCCGCTCGATGATCTGGCCGCGCGTGAGGCTCAGCGCCGACTCGACGGTGCGGTTCGCGTCCGTCAGCGCGCGCCGCGACCCCTCGGGCTGCGGCGGGCTCGCGAACAGCTTGAGATCGCGGACGATGTCGACGATGCGCTTGATCGAGTCGCGCAGCTCCCGGAGCAGCTCCGACGCGCTCGAGGCGGCGGCGCCCTCCATGCGCACGTTCGGGCCGCGCAGCAGCCGATCGAGCATGTCCAGGCCGAGCAGGATGAACGCGGCGGGGTTGTTGATCTCGTGCGCCACGCCGGCCGCCAGCGTGCCGAGCGTCGACAGGCGGTCGACCTGGATGAGCCGGGTGCGCGCCGCGTGCTCGGTGCTCACGTCCGCGAGGACGCCCTCGATCGCCACGACGCGGCCGCGATCCGAGACGAGCGGATACACCGTGCCGCGCGCGGTGATCGCGTCGCCGCCCCGCCGGCGCAGGCGCGCCTCGTAGGACGACGAGGGGGCGCCGAGCTTGGCCCGCGCGACCGCGTCCTCGAAGCACATCACGCCCTCCGGATCGGCGTGGGCCTCGCCGAGGAAGCCCGGCGTCTTCAGCGCCTCGGTCACCGGCACGCCGAGGAGCCGCTCGGCGTGCCGGTTCAGGAACGAGAGCTCGCCGGTCTCGGGATCCAGCCGGAAGATGATGAGCGGCGCGTTGTCGAGGAGGTTCCTGTGCTGCTCCTCGAGCTCGCGGATCCTGAGGAGCCGCTCGGCGGCCTCGCGCTCGCCGGCGACGACGCGCAGCGAGCGATCCAGGCCGGCGCCGAGCGTGTCGGCGAGCTGCTCCAGGAGCTCGATCGGCGCGGCGGCCCCCGCCGCGGCGTCGGCGTAGCCGAGGACGAGCGCCGCGATGACGGGGCCGCCGGACGGCCCGGAGCGCGCGGAGGCCTCACCGCCGGGCGGCGTGGCCCGCACCGGGAGGGCGACGTACGAGAGGCACCCCACGGAGGCCCCCATCCCCTCGAGCGCGTCGCCCGCGCGGGTGTCGACGCAGGAGAACGCCTTGCCCTCGCCGAACACCCGCCGGAAGAGCGCCCCGGGCGCGGGGACCAGCGCGCTGAACGGCGCGGCGGCGAGCGTGTCGCCGCGGAAGGCCGCGTACGCGCGGAGCTCGCCCTCGGGCTCCGGAAACAGCATCGCCAGGACCTGGAACGCGGCGAACCGGCCCACGGCGTCGGCGAGCTCCTCGAACGGCCTCGGCAAGAGGAGGTTCGAGTGGCGGGCCACGACGGTGAGGACAGCGTTCAGCGCGACGAGGCGACGGTACCTCTCGCTCGCAGGCGCATCGTGCATTTCCACGCCATCTCACCACGTCAGCGCGCGGGGACGAGAGGCATTCTTCATTTTTGTCCGGCCGGCGGGTCGGATGGGGTCGCCGGGGGCGCGGGCCGGGGCGCCGCGCGGTCGCACCGCTCGAGCAGGCGAAGGGCGGCGTCCCGGCGCTCCTCGCTCACGGCGGGCCCGGTGCCGGCCGCCCCGTCGTGGGCGGCGTACTGAGCGAACATCCGGCGGGCGACCTCGGCGTCGTCGACGCCGCACGCGACGACGAGCCGCAGCCGCTTGGCCTCGATCCAGACCCGCTGGACGGGCAGGTGGGCCCCGAGCGCCCGGTCCAGGCGATCGGCCGCCTCGTCGAAGCGGCCGTCGTTCAGGTAATGGCGGCCGAGGAGGTAGCTCGGCAGGCCGTCGCCCGGGGCCTGCGCGGCCCAGGCGCCGAGGAGCTCCGCCGCCCGGAACCGATCCGGCGCGCCGCCGCGGGTCCCGATCAGCAGCTCGACGACGGCCGCGCGCGCCCGCTCGTCGTGC
>JAICEP010000835.1 GCA_025924095.1 Sorangium sp. | reverse complement strand
CCACCTGGAGCAGGAGCAGGCCGCCCGGGCCGCCGTCGAGCGCAAGCTGCAGCAGGCGCACGCGCTGTCGGCCGTCGGTCAGGTGGTCGCCTCGATCGGCCACGAGATCGGCTCGCCCCTCAATGTCATCCTGGCGCGCGCGCGCCGCCTCGCCGATCAGCCGGGCTGGCCCGAGGCGACCCGCGGCGAGCTGGAGACGATCGCCACGCAGTCCGAGCGCATCTCCCGCGTCGTGGCGCGGCTGCTCTCCATCGCCCGTCCGCCCCGGCTCCTCGGCCGCGGCAGCGACGTGGCCCAGGTCGCGCGCGAGGTGCTCGCGTTCCTCGGGCCGGAGTGCCGGCAGCGCGGGATCACGACCCGGATCGAGCACGACGAGGCGCAGGTCCACGTGGTGCTCGACGCGGATCACCTGTTCCAGGTGCTGTTCAACCTCTGCCTGAACGCGGCGCAGGCGCAGCCCCACGGCGGCGAGATCGCGGTGCGCCTCGCGCAGACCGACGGCCGCAAGGCGTCGTTCGAGGTCGAGGATCGCGGCCCGGGCGTCCCCCCCGGCGTCGCCGAGCACATCTTCGAGGCGTTCTTCACGTCGCGGGGCGATCGCGGCGGCACCGGGCTCGGCCTGGCGATCGTCGAGGGGGTGGTGCGCGAGGCGGGCGGCTCGGTCGAGCTCGTCCACACGGGCCGCGGCGGCGCCTGCTTCCGCGTCACCCTGCCGCGCAGCGCCGCCGCGCCGCTCATCGCGCGCGGCGTGGGCGGCGTGGGCGGCGTGGGCGGCGTGGGCGTGGAGACGCGGGCGTGAGCGCGCGCGCGAGGGTGCTCGTCGTCGACGACGAGCTCGAGATGGTGAAGCTCGTGGCCGACATCGCCCGCGACATGGGCCACGAGCCGACGACGCTGACCGCGCCGCTGCTCGCGCTGCCGCTGCTCGAGGAGCGCGAGTTCGATCTCGTCGTGACCGACGTGCGCATGCCCGAGATGGACGGGATCGAGCTCATCGAGCAGATCGCGCGCTTCGACCCGCGGGCGGCGATCATCGCCATGACGGCGTTCGGCTCGATCGACACGGCGGTCCGCGCGATGCGCGCCGGCGCGTTCGACTACCTGCCGAAGCCGTTCCAGCCCGCGGACATGGCGCTCCGGATGGAGCGGGCGCTCGGGCAGCGGGCGATGACGGTCGAGCTGACCGAGCTGCGCTCGGAGGTGGCGCAGCGGTTCTCGATCGCGGGGATGATCGGGCGCAGCCGGGCGATCGAGGAGGTGATCACGCTCGTGCGGCGCGTGGCGGACAACCCGGCGACGGTGCTCGTGAGCGGCCCGAGCGGGAGCGGCAAGGAGCTCGTGGCGCGCGCGCTCCACGGCGAGAGCCGGCGTCGCGCGCGGAAGTTCGTGGCGGTCAACTGCGCGGCGATCCCGGAGACGCTCATCGAGGCGGAGCTCTTCGGGGTGCGCAAGGGCGCGTACACGGACGCGCGCAGCGACAGGCCCGGGATGTTCCAGGAGGCCGACGGCGGGACGCTGTTCCTCGACGAGGTGAGCGAGCTCGCGCTGCCGCTCCAGGCGAAGCTCCTGCGCGCGCTCCAGGAGCGCGAGGTCCGCCCGGTCGGCTCGGTGTCGTCGGAGCCGGTCGACGTGCGCGTCATCGCGGCGACGAACCGCGATCTGCGCGCGGCGGTCGCCGAGCGGGCCTTTCGCGAGGACCTCTTCTACCGGCTCGCGGTGATCGAGATCGCGATCCCGCCGCTCCGGCACCGGACGGACGACATCCTGCTGCTGGCCGAGCACTTCCTTACCCGCGCGGCCGCGCACGCGGGCAAGCCGATCGCGGGGTTCTCGGGCGCGGCGGTGAAGCGCCTGCTCGCGCACGACTGGCCCGGCAACGTCCGCGAGCTGGAGAACGCGATCGAGCGGGCGGCGGCGCTCTGCGACGGCGGTCGGATCTCCCCGGACGACCTCCCCGAGGGCGTGCGCGCCCGGCGCGGCGCGCCGGATTTCCTGGAGGTCGCGGCGGATCGGCTGATGACGCTCGACGAGCTCCAGCGCGAGTATGCGCAGATCGTCCTGCGGCGCGTGGGCGGCAAGAAGCAGCGGGCGGCGGGGCTGCTCGGCGTCGACCGGCGGACGCTGCAGCGCTGGTTCGGCGGGGGGAGCGACGGCGACGAGGGGGCGTGAGGGAGCGCGCGCGGGATGGGGTAATGGTCAATTTTGACCAACCGGCCATGGCCGGTGCTCAGTTCAGCTTGACCGGCTCGACCGGCTCGCCACTGTCCCGCCCGCCGAAGAGGTCGTCCTCCGCACGCCACCCTTCGGCCAGCACGTACAAAATGTGCACCATGCGCGCTCTTGCGGGCACCATGTACGCTTCGTAGTCCTCTTCCTCGCCAGGTAGAGGAATAAGGCGTATCCTGTCGTCCTCCTCGTCATGTTGCAGGTAGACGTACACCTCGCCGCGCGCGTCGTAGTGCTCGACTCTGGTCACGATCCGCTCGCGGTCCGCAAGGAAGACCGAGCCCACAGCGGGCTCCTCGTCGAGTTCCACCAGCTTGGTGAGGGTAGACCCGAAGAGATCAAGGATGAGCCGCACGCGCATACTGCGAGGTTACCACGGGCCCGAGATGAAGCCCGGAGACCTCGCCGGGTCAACAGCGCATCCGAGCCGGCAAACAGGCTGTGATTGCGCTCTACGGCTGAGACACCGTCCGTCCTAGCCGAAGCCTAGCCGAAGCGGAACGCCGGAAAAATAAGGCGTTTCGTGCTAGCTTGCAGGGTACTTAACAAAGCGCCCTGCCTCCGGCTGGTCCCCGGAGACAGGGCTGCAACACACCCTGTGTGTGGCCCACAGAGCGCTCGTCGCAAGGCGCAGCATGGGCCGGCCGAGGGGGAGAGGCAAGGCCCTGCATGGCACACGTG
>JAICEP010000834.1 GCA_025924095.1 Sorangium sp. | reverse complement strand
GTCGGCCGCCGCGCCGGCCGGAGCGGGCGGCGCGTCGCAGGCCGCCGCGGCCAGGGCAGCGGGCAGGGCGAGGGCGGCGAGGCGGAGGCGGATCATCGAAGAGCTCGCTTTCAAGGGAGTGTGCGTCGCGTGTTCTAGGACAGGTAAGGCCGAGGTGGTAGCGCCGACGACGCCGCTGCCCGCGCGCCGCCGCGCTGACCTCGATGGCGCTCTCGCGTCGTCGCCGGGGCGCGCTCGACCAGCGCCGCTCGAAAAATAATGGATGGCGCGCTGCGAAGGACGCCGGCCCGACCACGGAACCGCGAGGGAAATCACGATGAAATCACGATGAAAACGGCCGCGGGAGCGACGGCGGACGCGACACGCCCTGGTCGACGAGCTCGCCTCGAGCATCCCGGGCGAGACCATGTCTTGACCCCTATTTCCACGTAGCCCAAACTCTCCGACCGCATGCGCGTGGGCACTCCTTCCCTGATCGATGCGTCGTCGCTCATCCTGATCCTGGACGTCTCGCGCAAGCTCGCGGCGCCGTGCGACCTCACGGAGCTGCTCGAGCTCATCATCAAGACGGGGCGGGAGGTGATAGGCGCCGACCGCGGGAGCGTCTTCCTCTACGACGAGGAGGCCAAAGAGCTCTACTCGCGTGTCGCCACGGGCGAGGCGCAGATCCGCGTCAGCATCGACAAGGGCATCGCCGGCGAGTGCGCGCGCAAGCGCCGGACCGTCGTCGTCGACGATTGCTATACCGACCCGCGGTTCAATCCGGAGATCGACCGCCGGACGGGATATCACACGAAATCCGTGATCACGGTGCCGCTCATCGGGCTCGACGACAAGCTCGTCGGCGTGCTGCAGATGCTGAATTCGGCGGCGGGCCACTTCGGCCCGGACGAGAGCGACGTCGCCGAGCTGCTCGCGGCGCAGGCGGCCGTCGCCGTGCAGCGCACGCTCCTGCTCGAGGAGCGCATGATCAAGATCAAGCTCGAGCACGACCTCACCATCGCGCGCGACATCCAGCAGAACATCCTCCTGCGCCGGCTCCCGCGCTGCCCCGGATACTCGCTGTCGGCGTTCAGCAAGCCGGCGGACGACACCGGCGGCGACATCTACGACGTCATCCGGCTCGACGAGCGCGCGGACATGTCCCCGATCCTCCTCCTGCTCGCGGACGCGGCCGGCCACGGCATCGGCCCCGCGCTCAGCGTGACGCAGTTCCGCGCGATGCTCCGCATCGGCCTGCGCCTCTCGGCCGACATGGACGCGCTCATTCACCACATCAACCAGCAGCTCATCGAGGACCTGCCGAACGACCGCTTCATCACGGCGTTCCTCGGGATCCTCGACCCGGTCACCCACCAGCTCCGCTACCACGCGGCCGGGCAGGGGCCGCTCCTCCATTACCGGGCGGCCGAGGGCCAGCTCGCGTGGCGCGATCCGACGACGGTCCCGCTCGGCATGTTCAAGGACCTCGACCTGCCTCCGCCGCCTCCCCTCGTGATGGCGCCGGGCGACCTCCTCGTGCTGCTCACCGACGGCTTCTACGAGTACCAGGACGCCGCCGGCCAGGTGTTCGGCAAGGAGCGCGTCGGCGACCTCATCCACCGCCTGCACGCGCGCCCCACCTCCGACATCCTCGGCGCCCTCCTCGCCGAGGTGCGCCGCTTCGCCGGCTCGGCGAAGCAGATCGACGACCTCACCGCCCTCCTCGTCAAGCGGGACGCGTAGAGCGGGGCCGCTCCCCCGCTTCACATCCTCTCGTCCTTGCGCTAGCTAGGCCCGCGATGAGCGCTGTCGTTGCTGCCCCTCCTCCTGGCTCCCCCTCCCCCTTCCCCGGCGATCCGCCGGTCGACATCGCGCTCGCGCAGGCGCACAAGCTCTCGCCGAGCGAGTGGGAGCGCGCGCGCGAGCACCTCGGACGGCAACCGAGTTTCACCGAGCTCGGGGTGCTCAGCGTGATGTGGAGCGAGCACTGCTCGTACAAGAGCTCCCGCCTGCACCTCGCCCGGCTGCCCACGACCGGCCCGCGCGTCATCCAGGGGCCCGGCGAGAACGCGGGCGTCGTCGACATCGGCGACGGGTTCGCGGCCGTCTTCAAGATGGAGTCGCACAACCACCCGTCGTACATCGAGCCGTACCAAGGCGCCGCCACCGGCGTCGGCGGCATCCTGCGCGACGTCTTCACGATGGGCGCGCGCCCCATCGCCAACCTCGACTCGCTCCGCTTCGGCCGGCCGGACCACCCGCGCACGCCGCAGCTGCTCCGCGGCGTCGTCGCGGGCGTCGGCGGCTACGGCAACTGCATCGGCGTGCCGACCGTGGGCGGCGAGCTCTTCTTCGACCGCGCCTACGACGGCAACATCCTCGTCAACGCCTTCACCTGCGGCGTGGTCCGCACAGACCGCATCTTCTACGGGCGCGCGAGCGGCATCGGCAACAACGTGCTCTACGTCGGCGCCAAGACGGGGCGCGACGGCATCCACGGCGCCACCATGGCCTCGGACGAGTTCTCCGAGGGCGGCCCGAGCCAGCGGCCCACGGTGCAGGTCGGCGACCCCTTCATGGAGAAGCTCCTGCTCGAGGCGTGCCTCGAGATCTTCGCCGAGGACCTGCTCGTCGGCGTCCAGGACATGGGCGCCGCGGGGCTCACCTCGTCGTCGGTCGAGATGGCGGGCAGGAGCGGCAGCGGCCTCGACCTCGACCTCGACCTCGTCCCGCGGCGCGCCGCCCGGCTCACGCCCTACGAGATGCTCCTCAGCGAGTCGCAGGAGCGCATGCTCCTCGTCGCGAAGCCCGGGTGCGAGGCGCGCGTCATCGAGATCTGCACGAAGTGGGAGCTCGACGCGGCGATCATCGGCAAGGTGACCGACACCGGCAGGTGGGTCGTGCGCGCCACGCCCGGCTACGACCCGCTCGGCGGCGCGGCCGCCGGCGTGG
>JAICEP010000833.1 GCA_025924095.1 Sorangium sp. | reverse complement strand
TCCTGCTCGGCCAGGAAGCGCCGCCGCGCCTCGCCCTCGGCGTCGCGGGCCAGGTCGGAGAGGCGCATGCGCTGCAGGGCCACCTGGATGCACTGCGAGAGCTCCTCGGCGAAGGCGAGATCGGCCGCGGTGTAGGTGCGGTCCGACTCGGCGGAGGCGAGCGTGAGCGCCGCGAGGACGTGCTCCTCGCCGCGGATCGGCACGATCACCGCGGAGCGGCAGCCGAGCGCGCGCAGGGCGGCGAGGTGCTCGGCGTCGCGCGCCACGCCGGCGAACACGCTGTCGGGGATGTCGGACAGGAGCCGGCCGGGGCCGCCGTGGAGCACCTCGTGCAGCGGCGTCTCGGGCTCCGGCGAGAGCCGGCCGCGCTGGGCCAGCCTGGAGACGAGCTCTGCCTTGGCCGGATCCGCGTGCGCGATGACCCGCGCGCGGACGGTGCCGTCCGGATCGAGCGTGTGGACCGAGCAAAAGGCCGCCACCGAGGTGACGGCGAGCTCCGCGACGCGCCGGTAGCTCGTGTCGCGGTCGAGCACCGGATCGAGCAGGGCCGTCGCGTCGGCCAGCAGGCGACGGGCCTCCTCGGCGCGCTTCTGTTCGCTGATGTCCGCGACGAGCGTGAAGAAGCCGCGCACATCGCCGCTCGCGCCGAGGTGGGGAATGTACTGGATGCGGACGTGGCGCCTGCCGCCCTTGCGGTAAACGAGCCGCGACTCGAAATCTTGCGGCTTTCCGCGGAGCACCGCGTCGATGTGCGGCTTCACGACGGCGTACGCGGCGTCGCCGATCACCTCGCGCACCTGCCGGCCGGCGAGCGAGCTGCGATCCTCCCGGAACCAGCGCTCGTAGGCCTGGTTGACGACGCCGTAGCGCTCGTCGCTATCGATATAGGAGATGAGCGCCGGCAGGGCGTCGAGCAAGAGCTGGATCTGCCCGGATTCCAGCGTCGCGCTGGGCTCGGCGCCGGTGTTCATACCGGCGCTGGCTCGAGCCAGGGTGGGGGCGTCCGGCCTATGCATCTCGGCTCATGCATATCCGCAAACCGCGCTGGGGGCCACATGTCGGGTGTCGGCGCTCCGGTTCGAGCATGCTATCGTCGCCGCCGATGCGGATCCTCATAGTCGGCGCGGGCGCGGTGGGTGGCTATTTCGGGGCGAGGCTCGCCCTCGCGGGGGAAGATGTCACCTTCGTCGCGCGGGGCGCGCACGCCGAGGCGATGCGGTCGCGCGGGCTCGTCGTCCGCACGCCGTCCGGCGAGCTGCGCACGCCGCCGCTCCGCGTGACCCCGCTCGACGGGGCGCGCGGGCCGTTCGATCTGGCGCTCATCGCCGTGAAGTGGCCGTCTCTCGCCGCCGTGAGCGCGAAGCTGCCCGGGCTGCTCGCCGCGGACGGCCTCGCCGCGCCCCTCCTGAACGGGCTCGACTCGGAGGACGCGGTCGCCCGCGAGGTCGGCGAGTCGCGCGTGATCGCCTCCATCGCGTACATGTCCGCCGGCCTCAGCGGCCCTGGCGAGATCGACACGCTCGCGCCGACGCGCGCCGGCCTCGCGCCGTACCGGCCCGGGCAGGAGGCGCGGGTCGAGGCGATCGCCGCGCTGCTCGAGCGCGCGGGCATCCCGGTCCGCCGGGGGTCGAGCTACCGCGCCATGCTCTGGGAGAAGATGGTCTGGAACGCCCCCTTCAACGCGATCTGCGCGCTCACCGGCCAGCGCGCCGGGGCGGCCTTGGAGCGGATGGAGGACCTCGCCCGGGCGGCGATGCTCGAGGTGATCGCGGTCGCGCGGGCCGAAGGGGCGGAGATCTCGGAGGCGACCGCGGACGCGATGATCGCCCTCACGCGCGCGGAGTTCCCGCTCACCGAGCCGTCGATGCTGCAGGACGTGCGCGCCGGCCGGGCGACAGAGGTGGAGCTTCTCCAGGGCGCCGTGGTCGAGCGCGGGCGCCGGGCCGGCGTCGACACCCCGGTGCTGCGCACGCTCGCGGCCCTCGTTCGCGGCCTGTCGCCCCGGGCGAGCGCGCTGTCTGGCGCCGGGTAGGCCCCGGGCGCGCGGCGGGCTCGGGCGGTGGCCTGACTTGAACATGAAGGCGGGGAGGCGGGAAGAAGAGATCGAGGATCTTCCCGCCTCCCCGCCTTCATGGGAGTCAGTCTGGGGTAAATCAGGCCACCCTCCGGGCTCGCGACGTCGCATGTCGGCTCAGAACACGGTCCTGGCGGCGATCCCCTTGCCCATGGGGAAGATCTGCACGGTCCCGACCTCGGTCACCGTGCGCTTCGCCGGGAAGATGAAGCCGCTCAGGATCTGCAGCGCGCCGATGGCCTGGCCGAGCCCGTTGGCCACGAGCAGCACCTTGTGGGTCGACTCGGCGTTGCACTCCCGCTCGCCACGGCACTTGTCGCGGGCGCCGAGGTCGATCCAGGGCCCCGCGATGGGCACCCAGAGCGCGCGGTCCGCGGGGTTGTC
Organism: Sorangium sp.; assembly: GCA_025924095.1. Taxonomy (GTDB): domain Bacteria; phylum Myxococcota_A; class Polyangia; order Polyangiales; family Polyangiaceae; genus Sorangium. The sequence continues at coordinate 502 of JAICEP010000833.1, read as the reverse complement.
GCTGAACGTCGCCACGACGGTCGAGATCCCGTAGGTGGTGCCGAGCACGGCGACGCCGCTCCAGATGAGCCCGCGGTTCGGCACCGAATCGGTGATGGTGACCGTGTCGCGCGTCCTTTCCTGAGCGTGCGCGGTCGCGGTGAGACCCATCGTCGCGGCCGCCACGACGGCGGCCGAGGTGAAGAGAGCGAGCTTGTTCATGCGGTCCTCCTGCCCGCACGGGCGTCTGAGCAAAGGGGGTGCCGGTGCGGCGAGCGTCGAGCCGCGGCGCGTGACCCGCGCGCTGCGCCGGTTGGCTCGTGTGGCGATCTGCCCCGCGTGGGACGGTGCGCCTCGTGGTGCTTGCGCAGAGAGACGCAATCCAAGCGGGGAGGCGGGAACGGTCGCGGGCAGTCCTCCGCGTCTTCCCGTCTCCTGTTCGAGCCCGGCGCTCAACCTTGAATGTGCAGAGAGGGTGACGCGACGAGAGGAGGGGAGTTCGAGGAGCTGGAAAAAGCGTGTG
>JAICEP010000832.1 GCA_025924095.1 Sorangium sp. | reverse complement strand
GCTCGTCGCGCCGTCGCCCATGAACCCCACCACCACGGTGCTCTCGCGCCGCAGCTTCGCGGCCCACGCGGCGCCGACCGCGTGGGAGATCTGCGGGCCGATGCAGCTCGACCAGGACACCTGGTTCACCTGCCGCCCGCTCATGTGCGACGGCATCTGGCGCCCCTTGAGGAGGTCGCCCGAGTTGCCGAACACCTGGGCCACATAGGTGCGGAGCGGGAAGCCGCGCACCAGCATCATCACGCTCTCGCGCAGCGCGGGGAAGATCCAGTCCGTGGGCTCGACCGCGAGCGCCGTGGCGATCGGCGTCGCCTCCTGGCCGGTGCACGCGCCGTAGAAGCCGACCCGCCCCTGTCGCTGGAGCAGGAGCATGCGCGCGTCGAGCAGCCTCAGGCGCTTGATCTCGCGGTAGGTGCGCAACAGCAGCGCGTCGGTCAGGCCGGGATCGGTCGCCGGATCCAGCGATCCGTCGTCGCGAAGGACGCTGAGCAAACCCTCGTCGTCCCCCTCCCCCGCGCGGGGCGGCGGCGCGTCGGCGGCGGGCCGGGTCGAGGCGCCGGGCGGCGTGGCTTCCAGCTCGCTCATGACCGGACCATACCGCGAAATGGCGGCGATCGCGGCCCCTTCGGCTCGCCGGCGCGAGCCCGACCACCCCGGTCGCCCGCCGGAGCGAAGCGGCTCACGCGCCTCGCGCCGCGCTCAGCCGAGGAGAACGCGGAACATCCGCTTGCTGTCGGAGAGGTAGTAATAGGCGGCGCGGTCGGCGTCGCCCATCAGATCGAGGATGGCGCGCTCCATCTGATCCGGGCTCAGCGTGTTGGACACCTCCCAGGTGCCGGGCGTGACCTCGTCGCCCTGCCACGGTCCGGCGCACAGCGCGACGAGGCGGGCCCGGTTCGCCTCGTCGGCGATCGAGAAGGTGAGGATGTAATCGTGGTTGACGAAGCCGCTATAGAGCTTGTTGTCACGCGGCATCTGGGTTCTCCCTGTCGTGGGCGCGACGCGCGGCGGCGCCTCGTGCTGCGGTCGTCGGATCGGCACCCTCGCACCGGCGCCCGCGGCGACGGCGCAGGTCGGGTGCGTCGATGTTCTCACCGCGGGCCGGGCGGCAGCGGAGCGGCCGCGTCCTCGTCGTCGTCCTCCTGCTCGGGGCGGCGCGCGCCGAGCGTGAAGACGTGCAGCACGACCAGGCTCGCGCCAAGGAACACCTCCGACCGGCCCACGAGCTCGGCGCGGCGGTGGGCGCGCTCGAGCTCCATGCCGAGCTCCCCCTCGCCGCGCCGGGCGCCCTCGCGGTGGAGCGCCGCGATGCGGGGGGTGAGCGCCAGGCCGACGTACGCGGCGCACCCGGCCATCACCATGGCGAGGATCCGGCGCACGCGGGCCACGCGGCCCGCGCCCTGACGGCCAGCCGCCCAGGTGCGCGCCACCTCCGCGCCGAGGAGGATCACCGCGGCGCCGAGCGCGAGCTGATCGAAGCGGGCGAAGGCCGCGCTCATCGCGTCGCCGGAGAAAGGGGTCGGGGTGAGCCGGAAGACGAACGGGGCGGCGCAGGCGCCCAGCGCCACGAGGCCGCCGGCCCAGGCCCCCGCCGCGAGCGCGGCCACGCTCGCGGCCGCGCGATCGATCAGGAAGCGGCGCAATGCGGCGCGCTCCTCGGGGCTCGGGGCGAGGTCGGCCTCGCTGAACTGGGCTTCGTCGTTCATGCCTCCACCTCGGAAGCGATGGCGGCGAGCGCCTCCTCGACGGCCCCCTGATCGGCCTTCCGCTCGTCGCCCCGCATCGCCGCGATCGTCGCGCGGGCGGTCGCGAGGCGAGCGCGGCCGGCGGCCGCGACGGCGAGCGTGCGCCGGTGGCGGTCCCACGCGCCGAGCTCGCTCAAGATCTCGCGGATCGCACGCTCGTGGCCCATCCGCGCGAGCGCGACGCGCGCGTGCCAGCGCAACGGGTCCCGACCGAGGCCGAGCCTCAGACCGAAGACGCGCCGCTCGAGCGCGCTCCGGGAAGCGGAGAGGCCGAGCTCGCCGCAGAGCTCGATCGCGGCGGCCTCGTCCTCGTGGTCGACCCCGCGGAGCTTGCCACCCACGACCTCGACGAGCACCGCGTGGCCCGCCGGATCGCCGAAGCGCGCGGTGACGACCGCCGCCGCTGCCCGGACGAGCGGCGACGCGTGGCCGAGCAGCGCGCTCGCCCGCGCCAGGCTCGACGGAGGGAGCTCGCCGTTGAGCTCCCCCAGCTCCTCGAACATCCGCAGGGCGATGTGGCAGACGAGCGGATCGTCGTCGTGCGAGGCCTGCATGACGGCCTCGAGCGCATCGGCCGGCTCGGCGCAGACGCGGGGGAACGCGATCACCGCCTGGAAGCGGACCTCGGGCCGCTCGTCCGAGAGGGCGCGCCGGAGCCGCCCCGTGGCGCGCGCGTCGCCGATCTCGCCGAGCGCCGTGATCGCCATCTGCCGGACGTTGGGATCCACGTCCTCGACGGCGAGGAGCAGCGCGGGCAGCGCCTCGACGGCCTTCGTGTCGGCGAGGGCGATGGCCGCTGCCGCGCGCACCGCCGCGTGCCCATCGGCGCGCAGCGCGCCCTCGATCGCGCGCAGGACCTGCTCCCGCGCCTTGGCGGCATAGGGGACGAGGTCGCTCACCGCCTCCACGCGCACAGCGGGCTTCTGCGAGGCGACGTCGCGCAGCGCAGCCTCGAACGTCCTCTTCGCGGGAGCCGATCCGAACACGCGGCCCACGCTAGCACGGTCGACGCGCGACGCCGGACCGCACCGCGCAGCGCTCAGCCTCCGCCCTCGCCCCTCGAGCCGCCAGCGCCGCCCTCGCCCCCCGAGCCGCCAGCGCCGCCCTCGCCCTCCGAACCACCGGCGCCGCCTTCGCCCTCCGAGCCGCCAGCGCCGCCCTCGCCCTCCGGCGTGTAGGGAGTCCACGCGGGCTGCTCAGGAGCGGCCCCGCAGACACCGGGCCCGCTCT
>JAICEP010000831.1 GCA_025924095.1 Sorangium sp. | reverse complement strand
CGGCCGGCCGGGGGGAGCGCCCGAGAACATCAGCACGGACCTCGGGCACGGTCGCTGGTTCGACGGGAGCTGGTATGTGACGATCGGCAACACGCTGTTCCAGGTCTCGAGCACGCAGGTCGCCCAGGCGCGGCTCGCCGCGCCGGGGATCGGGGAGCTCGCGCGGGAGGCGGATCTCGGCGAGCGCGAGGTGCTGTCCACGTCGTTCGCCGAGGACGCGGCGCTCGATTCGATGGTGTGGGCTCGGGATCTGCACGAGCCCGATGCGCTGCCGGCGCTGGACGACGGCTCCCTGCTGGGCGACGTCGACGAGGACACGGGCGCCGACATCGCGCCGGCCGGGGCGGGGTGCAGCACCTCGGGCCCGGCGGGCTCCACCGGCGGCGTCGCCGCGCTCGCCGCGGCGCTGGCAGGCCTCGCGCTCGCGCGCCGGGGCCGCGCGCGGCCGTAGCGCGCCCCGCGGCACCTCGCCGCTGACGAGGGGTCCCGGGACCTCCGGAACCCCGCCGACAGAGTAGCCCCCGTCCGCGACGTCTGATATAACGGATGCCCGTCCACGCGCTGGCCTGGTCCGGCTCGACGCGCGGAGCCGCCGGGCGATGAAGCGCATCGGCTCGGCAGCGGATCGCCGTTCATGGTCTCATGTCGCGCGCATCGCGCGCCCGCCTCGCCGGGACCGGCGGCGGCGCCTGGAAGAACACGCGACCCCCCGGAAATCAAGGAGATCCCAGCGCATGCGATTTCGTCCGGATCCCACGTTCTACCCGTCGCCGCGCCTGGCGATGGAAGCGCCGCCCGAGCGGCTGGCCTACGTGACCGCGTTCGACGCGGGCGCCGCGCTGAAGCGCCCGGGCGACCTTCGCCACGACGCGCTCACGGTCGTCGACCTCGATCCGAGATCGCCGGCGTATGGCACCCTCGTCTCGGTCAACGAGGTGCCGACCTACGGCGACGAGCTCCACCACTCGGGCTGGAACGCGTGCAGCGCCGCCCTGTGCCCGTACGCGCCGCACCCCCACGTGGAGCGCCGCTTTCTCCTGCTCCCGGCGCTCCGCTCGTCGAACATCTTCGTCTTCGACGTCAAGCGGGACCCGCGCCGCCCCGAGCTCGTCCACACGGTCCGGGCCGAGGAGATCGCCAAGCGAGCCGGCTACTCGCGCCCGCACACGCTCCACTGCGGCCCCGATGGCATCTACGTGAGCGCGCTCGGCAACCCCGAGGGCGAAGGGCCGGGGGGCATCTTCGTGCTCGACTGCGAGAGCTTCGATGTGCTCGGCCGCTGGGAGATCGACCGCGGGCCGCAGTTCCTCCACTACGACTTCTGGTGGCACCTCGGCCACGATACGCTCCTCACGAGCGAGTGGGGGACGCCGAAGATGATCGAGGACGGCGTGAATCCGGAGCTCCTGCTCGGCAAGAAGTATGGCAACAGAGTTCACGTCTGGGACCTCCGCAAGCGCAAGCACCTCCAGGCGCTGGAGCTCGGCGACGAGCACCAGATGGCGCTGGAGCTCCGCCCCGCCCACGACCCGACAAAGGCCTACGGCTTCGTCGGCGTCGTCGTGAGCGTCAAGGACCTCTCCGCCTCGGTCTGGCTCTGGCATCGCGACGGCGAGCGGTGGGCGATCCGCAAGGTGATCGAGGTGCCGGCCGAGCCGGCGGAGCCCGACCTCCTGCCCCCGCTGCTCAAGGGCTTCAAGGCGGTCCCGCCCCTCATCACCGACATCAATCTCTCTCTCGACGACCGGTTCCTCTACGTGTCTTGCTGGGGCACAGGCGAGCTCCGCCAGTACGACGTGTCGGACCCGTTCCACCCGGAGCTGACCGGCTCGGTGCACCTCGGTGGCGTCGTGCGCAGGACGGCGCACCGCCGCTCCGGGCCGCTGCGCGGCGGGCCGCAGATGGTCGAGGTGAGCCGCGACGGGCGGCGCATCTACTTCACGAACTCGCTCTACGCCTCCTGGGACGAGCAGTTCTATCCCGAAGGCGTCGGCGGCTGGATGGCCAAGGTCGACGCGGCGCCCGGCGGCGGCCTCGCGCTCGACCCCGAGTTCTTCGTCGATTTCGGCCCCTTGCGCCCTCACCAGATAAGGCTCGAGGGGGGCGACGCGTCCTCGGACTCGTTCTGCTATCCCTAGCTCGCCATGACACCCTGGCTCACGCTGGCGCTCCTCGGCGCTTATCACGGCATCAACCCGGGCATGGGCTGGCTGTTCGCGGTCGCCCTCGGCCTGCAGGAGAAGAGCGGCCGCGCGGTCCGGCGGGCGCTCGTCCCCATCGCGATCGGCCACGCCGCGTCGATCGGCCTCACGGTCGCGCTGCTCGGGCTCGGGCTCGCGAGCGTCCCCGCCGCGGCGCTCCGCTGGATCACGGCGGCCGCGCTCGTCGCGTTCGGCGTGCTCAAGCTCGTGAGGCCGCGCCACCCGAGGTGGGTCGGGATGCGCGTGGGCTTCCGCGATCTGACCTGGTGGTCCTTCCTGATGGCCACCGCGCACGGCGCCGGGCTCATGCTGCTTCCGGTCTTCCTGCTCGGCGCCGACAACCCGGCTCCGTGCCATGGCGGCGGGTGTCACAACGCAGCTGGCCTGTCGCTGACGAGCCCCGCAGGCTACGTCGCCGCCGTCCTCGTGCACACCGCCGCCATGATGGCGGCGGCCGCCGCGGTCGCGCTCGTCGTCTACCACAAGCTCGGCGTCGCGATCCTCCGCACGGCCTGGTTCAACCTCGACCGCGCCTGGGCTGTCGCGCTCATCGGGGCCGGCATCCTCGCGGCCCTGCTCTGAGGGCCGCTCCGCCGCTCACCCGCCCGTCAGTTCGCCACGACGAGCTGCCATCGCTGCTCCTCGCCGCCGCCGCTCCCCCGCTGCTCGATCGCGGCGGCGTCCTCGGTCGAGCCCTGGACGACCCCGATCATCCTGCCGCAAACGCAGTACAACATTGTTGGGTGTCATGGAGCCTTCGTCGTTTTCGTAGCGGATGT